>VGWC01000052.1 GCA_016873775.1 Ignavibacteria bacterium
AGAGAGCAAAATATTTGTAACAAACGAACAACATAAAACTCAACGCCGCAGGCGTTAAATTTTAATAACTCCGAATGAAATTCGGAGAAAGAAAATACAAACAAATCAATAACCCCGAAGGGGTTAAATATTCAACTCCTACGGAGTTGTAATGTATCTTTTCCTGTTTGCTATTAACATTAAACGCCTATGGCGTTTAGGTATTGTTAGGAATAACGATTCTATTAACATTCAATCCCTGCGGGATTTTTTGTATAACGAAGAAATGAGAATCTGCGACTATTTGCGCAGTATTCGTTCAATTCGCGGCGCATACAGGATAAAGACAAAAGACAAAACACATTCGCCGCAGCGAAAACAAATAAATCTGAAATTCTAATTTCGAAATTCTAAACAAAATCTAAAATCCAACTTCTAAAATCTAAAATACAACTCACATCGCAAATCCCATATCGCAAATCTATTTAAAAACTATGTTCCATAAACTCATTCTCACTTTCTTCCTCTTCGCAACTCTTTCTTTTTCGCAAGTGAAACCCAAGATTTCTCTCATTGGCGGCGATGATGTTCCACTCTTGAAACAGCAATTTGCTATGACATTGGAAACTGTTTTGCTCGAAATGAACCGCTTGCAAAAAGGAACGGGAAATATAACTTCACTCCAACAATACTTCAACGAAAACGCAATGCAGACGTTTGAACAATTTGTTGTGCAAAACAAAGCGTACACAGCGAGGAAAGAATACTCTCCATCGCTTGTGCAGCGGGAACGTGGAGAATTTTTCGACGTGCGGAGTATAACAGTAAAAGTTCAATTGGGAGAAACGGAAGCGAGTGATAATCAAAGTTTGGTGTTCACGTTTTCCAAAGAAGGAATTATTGTTTCTGTGCGTGCGATTCTTCCCAACTACGATTATCACAATGTTTTGGAAAGCGGAACAAACGCAACGGATTCCACCATGCGTTTGAAAATTCTGGATTTTCTCGAACAGTTCCGAATGGCGTACAACACAAAGAACAGCGCGTTTCTGGAAAAAGTCTATTCCGATGATGCATTGATACTTGTCGGAACACTGTTGAAAGAAAAAGAAGACGGCGACTTTGCATCATACTCAAAACTTTCGCAAAGCAAATTGAAATTGGTGCAAAAGACCAAGCGCGATTATCTCAACGATTTGAAAAACAAAGCGTTCAAAAACAATTCGTTTATTGCTGTGCGGTTTGAAGAAATAAAAATTCTACAACACGAAAAAAATCCCGAACTATACGGCGTTTCCTGCTGGCAGCGATGGAGTTCTTCCAATTATACCGATAGTGGTTACCTTTTCTTGATGATGGATTTCCGCACGATCACAGAGCCGATAATTCACGTACGCGCGTGGCAACCGAATGCATTTGAAGAAGACGGAAGTTTTGTTTCGATGTACGATTTTGATATTGTGGGAATGAAATAGATTTCAGATTGTCAATGATAAATTGTCCCAATGAATCTCTTCGCTGAAATCGCGGTTCCTGCTGCCATTGAAACATTATTCACCTATCGTGTTCCGAATGAATTCACTGATAGAGTACAAATCGGCGCTCGCGTAAAAATTCCTTTCGGAACAAAAACAATTGTTGGCGTTGTAATTCGGCTTACAGAAAAAACTTCTGTAACCGTACAACTGAAGTCTATTCATTCACTCCTCGATACAAAACCTATTTTCAACAGTGAACTGCTCAATACTCTTTGCTGGATTGCAGAATATTACATTGCACCGCTCGGCGAAGTTTTGAACTGCGCGCTTCCGCAGGGATTAAAGCAACAGGAACCACGTCCGAAACTTGAACAAGGAATTTCTATTTCCGAAGAACAAAAACAACAATGGGTGAAGCGTTTACTCGAACTCGGAAATTCCCAGCGCAACACCAAACAACGACTCGTTCTCGAGACACTTTTCAACACGCAAAAACACTTTCTTTCGCTTACCGAACTTTCTGAAATAACCTCAGCGTCTCCTGCGGTGCTGAAATCAATGCGCGAGAAAGGAATGGTACAATATTCCTCGAGAGAAATTATTCGCAAAGAAATACTTCTTCCTTCGGAACACGAGAAACAATCGCTGCGTATTATTCCCAACGAATACCAGCGCACAGCATTAGAAAAAATATCTGCGCAAATCTTATCGAGAACATTTCATTCGTTTTTACTGTTTGGAATAACGGGCAGCGGAAAAACGCAAGTGTACATCGAAGCGATTCGCAAAACGCTGGAACAAGGGAAAACAGCGATTATTCTTGTTCCGGAAATATCACTCACACCCCAAGCAGTTCGAAGATTTCAATTGCACTTCGGAGAAATGGTAACGGTGATTCATTCGCAAATGTCGGATGGTGAGCGGTTTGATTCGTGGCGATTGACGCTGAACGGAACATATAAAGTTGTTATCGGTCCTCGTTCCGCAATTTTCGCGCCGACAAAAAATCTTGGTTTAATTGTTGTTGACGAAGAACACGAATCATCGTACAAACAATATGATATGACGCCGCATTACCACGCGCGCAATGTTGCGCTTGTTCGCGCAAAAGAAAATAACGCCGTTGTTATTCTTGGCTCAGCAACTCCTTCCGCAGAATCGTATTACAATGCGATACAGCATAAATACACCTTGCTCGAACTTCCAGAACGCGCCGACAACGCTCGACTTCCCGAAATCCAAATTGTTGATTTGAGAACCGCGAAGAATATTGCACGGAAAACGGAGACAGAAATGAATGAAGCAGTTAGCAAGCAGCAGTTTCACTCGCCTTCTGCGAGCAAGGTAGTCAGCGGTAAGCAGGAAGGAACGGTACAAGGTACATTACCATTCGGACGTTCGCTTTCGCCATTGTTATTACAGCACATTAACGAACGATTGGGAAAAAAAGAAGGAATTATTTTACTGCAAAATCGTCGTGGATTTTCTTCGTATGTTGAATGTACACGGTGCGGAAATGTGGAAACTTGTACGAATTGTTCCGTTTCGCTGACGTATCATTCCGTCAAACAATTGCTGCGGTGTCATTACTGCGGGTATGCGCAAAAACTTCCAATACTCTGTCTTCGCTGCGGCAATCCGCGTGCGCATTACAAAGGAATCGGCACGCAACGCGTCGAAGAAGAATTACAAAACCATTTTCCACTTGCACGCATTGCGCGAATGGATTTGGATACTACATCGCGAAAAGGCGCGCACGATACTATACTCACATCATTTGGAAAACGTGACATAGATATTCTTCTCGGAACGCAAATGGTTGCAAAGGGATTGGATTTCCCTCACGTTACACTTGTTGGCGTTATTTACGCAGATATGCAACTGCTGTTTCCTGATTTTCGCTCAGCGGAAAAAACATTTCAATTGCTCACGCAAGTCGCAGGACGTTCAGGAAGAAGCACCATACGCGGCGAAGTCATTATTCAAACGTCCCAGCCGGAACATTATGTTCTCCATCACGTATTGCATCACGATGTGAAAGGATTTTTGAACATAGAATTATTCCATCGCAAAGGATTATTGTATCCGCCGTATTCCCGCATTGCGCTTATCGAATTTCGCGGAACAATCGAACACGCCGTCAAAACGTACGCTGAAACGTTTGCCCATCTTCTGAAAAACAATAATGGTTTGCTTCACATACTTGGACCAACACCAGCCGCGCTCGAACGTTTGCGTGGTGTGTATCGCTTTCATATCCTGCTGAAAAGTCCGCGCGAAAAAGATAAAACCGGAGCGCATTTACATTCTGCGATTCGCACAACACTTTCGAAATTCCGACAAACAGCAACGGGAAAAACTAAACATGTAAAAATAATTATTGATATTGACCCCGTCGGTATGATGTAACGAACGGGCATCATTCAAAATTATCAAGATTTTTATTGATTCTCAGTTGAGTTGTTACAATTTCGCGAGTACCTTCATAGAAAAATCTTGAAGGTTTTTTTCCTACTTCCATTGTTCTTTTCATTCACTTCATTTATATTTTCACCAACATTTTAATAATCTATCGGAGTAGTTATGCTTAAACACTTACTATCATATATTTTCATCTTTCTTTCTCTCACATCAACAACTTTTCTTCCGGCGTTTGCAACAGATTCATTGGTAATTACGCCATTGAAAATGAGCGCATTCGGCGGTGATGGTCGTGATATTGACTATGTTACGCAAAACATCGGCTATATCTGCGGCGACGATGCTCTCGTTACCAATAATTACATCGGCAAAACAACGGATGGCGGAGCTACGTGGCAAAACATTACACCCACTGCGCTTACGGTTCGTCCACGCGCGCTCGATTTCATTAACGAAAACGTTGGCTTCATCGGTTGTTACTATGGGAAAATCATCAAAACAACCGATGGCGGTGTAACGTGGGATACGATTTATACATCGGGCTACAGCGGCACAATTTATGATATTGTCTTCATCAACAACGATATCGGTTTTGCATGTGGTAGCAATAGCAACGGAACCGTCTTAAAAACTGCCGACGGCGGTAATACGTGGACAATCGTCTATAATACCACGACGAATACTCGCTACGGCATTGATTTTTTTTCCATGGACGATATTATTGTCTGCGGCTCAAGCGGAAGTGTTATCAAAACGACCGATGGAGGTGTTTCGTGGACTTCAAGAACAGCAAGCACAAGTACATTGTACGATATTGATGTTACGAGTTCCGATGTTGTATGGGTCATCAATTCCACTGAAGCGATATATAAATCCGTTGACAGAGGCGAAACATTTTCTCTTGTTCTCGATAACGGCAGCAGCGCGTTTTATGCGATGCATTTTTTCGATGAAACTTATGGCGCAATTGTCGGAACAAACGGCACAATGTATTATACAAAAAATGGCGGCGTAAATTTTGATACCGTTACAATTGAAAACTTTACCGGACAAGTTATGCGAAGCGTGTATATGAAAAGCGCAACGGATATTCAGGCGCTCGGCGACCAAGGTATTATTATCCGCTCAACTGATGGATGCGAAACGTGGAAATATGTCGAGAACGGTTACATATTGTACGGCGTTGATTTTCTTGATGAAAACTTTGGCATTGCTGTTGGGAACCGCGGCTATATCATAAAAACTACAGATGGCGGCACAACGTGGAAAGATATTATGACCATTCAAAGCACAATTAATCTCTACGATGTCAAAGTCTTTGATACGCAAACGTATTATATTTGCGGCGGAACCGGTCTCCTCTATATTACCGAAGATGGCGGCGAAACTTTTACCAAACGTCCTCTCCCCGTTGTTTCTGGCAATTCAAAAACACTGCATTTCTTCAATCGCAATGAAGGATACTGCGCCGGTGAAATGGGGTATATTTATTACACAATGGATGCTGGCGAAACGTGGACTTCCCAATTCTACTTCGGTGCATCCAGTAATAACATCGAAGATGTTTTCTTCCTCAACGATACCACAGGATTTGCTATCGGCGAACGCGGGAAATTCGTCAAAACTTCCAACAGAATGACATGGGACAGCAGCGGTATTGACGGACCAAATATCAATACACTCTGGGAAATGGATTTCCTTGACGAAAGCATTGGCTACATCACTTCAACTCGCGGATGTATTTACAAAACCACCGACGGCGGCGCATCGTGGGCATTACAAAACGATACCTCCCGCCTCGCCGCTGTTGACGTTTTTGATTTAGATGTGCTAGACGAACTGCACGGCTACGCAGTTGGTGAAAACGGTAGGATATTTAAAATTACTTCCATCAATACGTGGGCAGAAGCCGCTTCCATTCGCACTCCGTATAATTCCGAAGAAAACTTCTGGGGTTTAGATTTTGTTCATAGCAACCTTGCGTTTATTAGCGGTTACTACGGCTCAATGTATAAAATGACAACTGGTGTCGTTGGCGTCCAGGAAAATGTTAACAAACCGAAAGTTATTTCGCTCCTTGAAGCATATCCGAATCCTTTCAATCCTTCCACTGAAATTCGTGTCGGTATCGAAAAAGAAGGAACGGTTTCGCTTACCGTGTACAATATTCTTGGCCAACAAGTTGCTTCAGTTGTAGAAAATAAAATTTTACAATCTGGAAATTATTCTTTTCCTTTTACAGCAAGAACACTGAACAGCGGAATGTACATTGCTCGGCTCGAAGTCCACGCAACCAACGGAACATTCATTCACAAAACAATGAAAATGATGCTCGTCAAATAACGTTCACCGTTCAAGCAATTAAGCCTTCAAGGTTTCTAAAATCTTGAAGGTTTTTTATTTTTTGAGTTCCAAACCAAAGACATACGAATCAAAAAACTACAATCTTCATTCGCGCGGCAAAGAAACAGAAAACCTAAAAAAAATTTTCTGATACAAAGAAGATTAGTATATTTTCGCCGCAAAAAATTGATTTTCATTTAACGTTTCTTACTTATAGTTGAAAATCGGAGTTCGTCTCCAACGTTACAGACGATTCCGATTTTTGTTTTATATAATTACAAAAAAAAACTTCAAGGTTTACACACGCACAATTCAATGCCCAATATCACTATAATGTTCCCCGATGGTTCCGTACAGCAATTTGTAAGCGGAATAACCGGAAAACAAATTGCCGAGTCCATTAGCAAACGTCTTGCGGAAGAAGCGCTTGCGATAGAAGTGAATGGCGATGTGTGGGATTTGTCGCGCGCAATTACTGCGGATGCTTCGCTGAATATTTTGAAGTGGGATAGTAGCGGTGGAAAATATGCGTTCTGGCATTCATCGGCGCATCTAATGGCGGAAGCAATTCAGGAACTTTTCCCCGGAACAAAATTTACGATTGGTCCTCCGGTAGAAGATGGATTCTATTACGATATTGATTTGGACGGACACTCTCTATCGCCCGATGATTTGCAGAAGATAGAAGAAAAGATGTACGAGTTTGCGAGACGCGACGTTCCGTACATTCGGGAAGAAATTTCTGCGGACGAGGCAATTGCATTCTATCGAAAACTTGGGAATCAATACAAAGTAGAACTCCTCGAAGAATTGAAAAGCAACGGTGAAAGCGTAACGATATACAAGCAAGGAAACTTTGTAGATTTATGTCGTGGTCCGCATCTTCCTTCAACAGGGAAAATAAAAGCAATCAAAATAATGAGTGTTGCGGGAGCGTACTGGCGAGCGGATGTAAGAAATAAAATGCTGCAGAGAGTTTATGGCGTAACATTTCCGACCAAAAAACAACTCGATGAATATGTCTTTATGCTCGAGGAAGCCAAACGCCGCGACCACAGAAAACTTGGAAGAGAGTTAGAATTATTTGTGTTTCACGATATATCACCTGGTGCGCCGTTTTGGTTGCCGAACGGAATGATAGTGTTTCGGGAGTTGGAAAAATTTTTACGTAGCGAACTCGATAAACGCGGATATCAAGAAATCAACACACCGATATTGGTAAAAAAAGATTTATGGGAGCGTTCAGGACATTGGTCTCATTATCAGGAAAATATGTTTCGATTGGAAGCAGATGAAACGATATACAGTTTGAAGCCGATGAATTGTCCCGAAAGCACATACGTGTATAAACATTCGCTGCGCAGTTATCGGGATTTGCCGTTGCGTTTTTCGGAAATAGGAAGATTGCATCGAAATGAAGTTTCGGGAGCACTTGGAGGAATGTTTCGCGTACGTCAAATTACAATGGATGATGCGCATATTTATTGCCGTCCCGAACAAATTCTTGAAGAAATAACTTCGCTGATACAGTTAGTTAATTATTTCTATTCCGTATTCGGATTAACGCCATCGTATTATCTTTCGACAAAACCTGAAGGAGCAATGGGCGATGCAAAACTTTGGGAACTTGCCGAAGCAAATTTGAAAGAAGCGTTAACACGGAACGGGCTTTCTTTTGGTATCAAAGAAAAAGATGGCGCATTTTACGGACCGAAGATAGATGTTCAAATAAAAGATGCGCTCGGTCGCGATTGGCAAGTTGCAACAATACAACTTGATTTTGTTATGTTGCCGGAGCGATTTGAACTTGAATACATAGATGCGGATGGAAGCAGAAAACGTCCCGTAGCAATTCATCGCGCTATCTTTGGTTCTTTTGAACGATTTATCGGAATTATTACGGAGCATTTTGCAGGGGCATTTCCGTTATGGCTTTCGCCGATACAAGTTGCGATACTTCCGATTACGGATGCGCTCAATGACTATGCGAAAGAAGTTTTTCAGCGATTGAAAGAAGCGAATATTCGTGCAGAGTTAGATGTTCGCAGTGAAAAAATCGGGTATAAAATTCGCGAATGGGAAACGAAAAAAGTTCCGTATATGCTTGTTCTTGGGGAGAAAGAGAGAGTTCAATCAACAGTTTCGGTGCGACAACATACGAAAGGAGATGTTGGTGTTCGACAGTTAGATGAATGTATTTCAAACATTGTAAAAGAAATTTCAAACAAAACGTTATCACATTAAGAAGGAGTAAACCTTATTTACGAAAAGAAAATAGATGTTCGCGTCAATGAAGAAATTCGCGCGTACCAGATTCGCGTATTAGACGAAGAAGGCCGGCAATTAGGTGTAATGTCGTCGCGAGAGGCGTTAGAACTTGCGCGTCAGCGCGAGTTGGATTTAGTGGAAATCGTTCCGAATGCAACGCCGCCTGTTTGTAAAATCATAGATTTCGGAAAGTTTCAATATGATAAAACCAAAAAGGAACGTTTGCAGCGAAAACACCAGCATGTTTCTCTGGTGAAAGAATTGCGCTTTCATCCGCAAACCGATACACACGATTTTGATTTTAAAGTGCGGCACGCGCGCCATTTTATTGAACAAGGTCATAAAGTAAAAGCCGTTGTTCAGTTTCGCGGACGACAACTTTCGTATAAAGAACACGGAGAAGCAATGTTGAAACGGGTTGCCGAACAGTTGCAGGAAGTTGGAAGACTTGAACAGGAAATTAAATTAGAGGGACATCAAATGGTTGCGATATTTGTTCCCGATAAAACGGGAAAGAAAAAAACGCAGAAAAAAGAAAACGAATAAAGTTTGATACGGTGTTACGAATAAAACATTCCAATATTTTTCAAAACAAAAAACTCTATGCCAAAAATGAAATCAAATTCCGGTGCAAAGAAACGTTTTAAGCGTACTGCTTCCGGAAAATTAAAAAGACACAAAGCGTTTCGCAGTCATATCTTGACGTCGAAATCACAGAAAAGAAAACGCAATCTTCGCAAAGCGGGATTGGTAGATGTAACGGAACAGAAGAAGTTCGATGTGCTGTTGCAAAATTAGAATGTTATTAGTTATACGTTATTCGTTATTTGATGAAATAATTCAGATAACGAAACGTGCAACTACTTTCACACAAATAACCATTAGCAAATAACTATTAACCAATAACAATTACGAAAGGAAAGTGCAACTATGCCACGTTCGCAAAATAAAGTTGCCTCCCACCGCCGTCGCAAACGCATATTAGCGCAAGCGAAAGGTTTTTGGGGCAGACGAAAAAATCTCATTGGTGTTGCAAAACATCACGTTGATAAAGCGATGCAATATATGTATCGCGACCGTCGTACAAAGAAACGCGAATTCCGCGCATTGTGGATTACGCGTATCAATGCTGCTGCGCGTATCAACGGAACAACGTATTCTCGCTTGATGGATGCGTTGAAGAAAAACTCCATCGAGATCAATCGCAAAGTCCTTGCAGATTTAGCCGCGAATCAACCGCAAGCGTTCGCCGAAATCTGTAAGTTTGCAACTGCGTAAGTAAAAATCTTCTTGAAGTGAAGAAATGTAGTCCACTTTGAAAGTGGGCTACATTTTTTCTTTGAGAAGATTTTTTTGTTTTTATTAGTGCGTCATTCGAGCGAAGCGAAACAATCCTCAGGAAGATTGCTTCGTCGTTTCACTCCTCGCAATGACTTTGAAAATAAACTATGCTCGAAAAAATCGAAATCATAAAACAACAAATCGCATCCGAACTCAACGAAATCAAATCGTTAAACGATGCAGAAAATTTCCGCATAAAATTTCTCGCTCGCAGCGGAATAATTGCCGGATTGTTCGATGAAATGAAATCCGCTTCTGTCGAACAAAAACCATTGCTCGGAAAAGCGATGAATGAACTTCGTCAATTTGCGCAAACATCGTTCGATGAAAAAAAATCCTCGCTCGAAAATGCAAGCAAGAAAAAAGAAAGCGCGATTGATTTAACACTTCCGGGAAGAAAAAAATGGCTCGGTACAAAACATCCGCTTACACAAACGCTTGAAGAAATCAAACGCATTTTTATCGGAATGGGATTTGCGATTGCAACGGGACCGGAAATCGAAGACGATTATCACAATTTTGAAGCGCTTAATTTTCCCGCCGACCATCCCGCGCGCGATATGCAAGACACATTTTTTATCGAAGAAAAAGTTTTGCTGCGAACGCATACTTCTCCAGTGCAAATTCGCATAATGGAAAATCAACAACCTCCCGTGCGCGTAATTATGCCGGGACGCGTGTACCGCAACGAAGCAATCAGCGCGCGCAGTTATTGTTTGTTTCATCAAGTCGAAGGATTGTATGTTGATGAAGGCGTAACGTTCAGCGAGTTGAAAGGAACGCTTGTCGCATTTGCAAAACAATTTTACGGAAGCGACATCAAATTTAAATTTCGTCCAAGTTATTTTCCGTTCACCGAGCCGAGCGCAGAAATGGACATCACCTGTATTTTGTGTAAAGGAAAAGGTTGTCGCGTCTGTAAATATTCCGGTTGGTTGGAAATTCTCGGTTGCGGAATGGTGAACCCGAACGTGTATAAATTTGTCGGATACGATGCGGAAAAATATACCGGCTATGCATTCGGAATGGGAATCGAGCGTATTGCAATGCTTCGCTACGGCATTGATGATATTCGCATTTTGTATGAGAATGATATGAGGTTTTTGCGGCAGTTTTGAAATTTCACGCAAAGACGCGAAGTCGCAAAAGAGTTTTTAGAATTGGATTTAGTTTCGATGTAATTTAGTAAACGAGTTTATGAATTGGAGATTTTTAAAGACGCGAGATTGCAAAAAATTTCCTTTGCATCTTCGCGTCTTTGCGTGAGAAAATACAATGTCAGAAAATGAGATTTCGAAAATAATAGTTGATGCTTGTTTTAAAATTCATACAAGACTTGGTCCGGGTTTGCTTGAATCAGTTTACGAAACTGTTCTTGAATATGAATTGAAACAACGCGGATTGATTGTATTGCGACAAGTTTTACTTCCGGTTTATTACGAAGGAATAAAACTCGACGAAGGTTATCGCATTGATTTATTAGTGAATGACAAAGTAATAATTGAAATAAAATCTGTCGAAGAAATTACAAACGTTCACAAGAAACAATTGCTTACATATTTGCGACTTGCAGATAAACAACTTGGTTTGCTTGTAAATTTTGGAAGCGCACTTATCAAAAACGGAATTACAAGAATTGTAAATGGTTTGCAAGAATAAATTTCTCACGCAAAGACGCGAAGTAGCAAAAGAATTTTTGGGAGCGAATTTGAAATTGATATGAAGAAAAAAATTACACAAAGAAAATTAAATTTTTTAAGACGCATTGGTACAAATAAACTTTCTTTGCATCTTCGCGTCTTTGCGTGAGAATAAAAACACACTATGAAAATTTCTCTTAACTGGCTCAAAGAATACATTGACTTCGATTTCACTGCGGAGGAACTCGCGCATCAATTGACGATGCGCGGACTCGAAGTGGAAAGCATCGAGCATCTTGGCGACAAGTATAATAATTTCGTCATCGGCGAAGTGCTCGAAGTTGCAAAACATCCCAACGCGAATAAACTTTCCGTGTGTAAAGTAGATGTCGGCAATGATTTTTTGAAAATCGTGTGCGGTGCGCCCAATGTTGCACCACAGCAAAAAGTCGTTGTGGGACTTGTCGGTGCCGTTGTTCCACGTAATCAACACGACCCGAATGGTAAACCGTTTGTTCTTTCGCACGTAAAAATTCGCGGCGAAGATTCGTTCGGAATGATTTGCTCTGCGTATGAACTCGATTTAGGTGACGATGCAAACGGAATTTTAGTTTTGGAAAACAACATTCACGTTGGAACTACGTTTGCAAATTATCTTGGACTCAACGATACTGTTTTTGAAATCGGCATTACACCAAATCGTCCTGATTGTTTAAGTCATATCGGAGTTGCGCGAGAAGTCGCATCGCTCGTTGGGAAGAAACTCAAACTTCCTTCAATAAAAATTTCTGAATCAAAACGAAAAGCGAGCAACGTTGCAACAATCGAAATAAAAAACACAGAACTTTGTCCGCGATATTCTTCGAGAGTTTTGTTCAATGTAAAAATTGCGCCATCGCCAAAATGGTTGCAAGATAGATTGAGCGCAATTGGAATTCGTCCTATCAATAATATTGTTGACGTAACGAATTTTGTTTTGCACGAAACGGGACAGCCGTTGCACGCATTTGATTATGATAAACTTGCGCAACACAAAATCGTTGTGAAGAATGCAACCGAAGGCGAAACATTTACAACGCTTGATGGCAAAGAACGCAAACTCAAACCTGAAACTTTGATGATTTGTGACGGAGAAAAAAATGTTGCAATCGCTGGCGTGATGGGAGGAATGAATTCCGAAATTTCTGGTGCGACAAAAAATGTGTTGCTCGAAAGTGCATATTTCAATGCGAGAAGTGTGCGGCGAACATCGAAATATTTGGGATTAAGTACCGATGCATCACAGCGATTTGAACGCGGTACTGACCCGAACATTACGGAATATGCCGCAAATCGCGCCGCGCAATTGATGAATGAAATTGCCGGTGGAGAAATTTTAAAAGACGCAATTGATATTTATCCGAAACAAATTTCGTCCAAAGAAATTTTACTTCGTGTAGAAAGAACGAATAATGTTCTCGGAACTTCGCTTACGAAACCGCAAATAAAAAATTGTTTAACCTCGATTGGCATTGACGTGAAAAAGGTTGACAACGATTTGCTCTGCATCGTTCCAACGTTTCGTCCCGATATTTCCGAAGAGATTGATTTGATTGAAGAAGTTGCGCGTGTGTTTGGTTACGACAACATAGAAACGAAAATGCGAGCGAGTATTGAATTTTCCGCCGCAGCGGACAAGTCCAATAGCGTGCCAATCGTTGATATTATTGACGAACTTCGTGATTGGTTTCAAGGCAATGGATGGAATGAAATTGTTGCAAACAGTATGCAAGAAAAATCTGTTGCGCAATTATCGAGTGAAAACATTGTCGAAATGTTGAATCCGATTAGCCAAGAAATGGCGGCGTTGCGTACAAGTTTGCTTCCCGGAATGTTAAATATTATTCGCCACAATATTTTTCACGGAACAAAAAATTTGCACTTGTTTGAATTTGGAAAACATTATTTCAGAAACGTTTCATTCACTAATGCGCCGGTGATAAATTTTCTTGAAGAAGAACATTTGCTTCTTGCAATTTCTGGAAATGCGCAACCGATGAATTGGGATGTGAAAGAACAAAGCGTTGATGTATTTGATATTAAAGGAGAACTCGAAAGTTTGTTTTTAAAATTGAATGTGGGAAATGTCAATCTTGTTCCAACTTCAGAGAAAAATATTTTTCTTGAAGATGCGATGGCAATTTCATTCAATGAAAAAGAAATCGGTTTGCTTGGAAAAATTCGTTCTGATGTTTTGAAAAAGTTTGATGTTGAACAAAATGTTTTTGTTGCCGATATCTCTGTTGAGGCATTACGCGAAATGAAAAAGCGCGAACGAAAATTTATTCCGCTTCCGAAATATCCTTCTGTGTTACGCGATTTTGCTTTCATCGTCAATGAAGAACAGGAAGTTGGGGATATGCTGAACGCATTGAAAACATTCGGCGGAGAAATTTGTCGTTCCGCGAACATTTTCGATATTTACCAAGGCAAAGGTTTATCCGATGGAAAAAAGAGTTGCGCCTTTTCGCTGGAGTTTCGCTCCGATGATGCAACGCTGACGGATGAAGTTGTAGAAAAAATTTCGAGAAACATTGTTCAGGAAATGCAGAAAAAATTTAACGCAGAACTTCGCGCTTCGTAATTATGGAAAATGATAATTCCAATGCATTAGAACCGTTACTACAAACACTGTGGGAAAAAATTCGCGCCGCAGGAGATACGATTACGCTTTTGCGTGAAGATAACAGAATGCTTTCGATGAAACTTGAAGAGGCAAATCGTGAATTGTTGAAAGCGCGAACATCGCTTGAAGAATTGCAGCGTTCGGAAGCAACAACATTTCCTTTGTTCGATATGAACGGCGGAAAAACATTCAGCAAAGACGAAGTGGAACGATTGAAAGAACGTGTGCAGGAATTATTATTGAAAGTGGAAGAATATTTGTAAAGCGATATGAGATGTGCGATTTGAGGTAAATACATTTTCGCATATCTCATATCGCACAACGCATATCAAAAATTTATGGAATCAAAAAGTGTAAAAGTTAGAATCTTCGGAACGGAATATCCTCTGCGCGGCGAAAGCGAAGAGATGACGAAACAAGTTGCGAAGTATGTGGACGAAATGATTCACATTGTTCACGAAAAAATCCCAGAACAATCGCCGCTAACAATCGCAGTTCTTTCCGCGTTAAACATTACAGAAGAATTATTTCGCGAACGCAATTTGAAATCAACAGCGCCATTGGAAGTGGAACGCGAAGTGCAGCAAATGATTTCGTATCTCGATGCAAGTTTGCAAGCATAAATATTCTCTGTAAATTATCGCCAGATTTTTCCGCACCATATACAGCAGTTCTATTATAAAAGAACCTTACAAGTAATTCTAATAGGGAACTTGACTCTTAGTAACGACGACGAATCCTCCGTTTCCGAATCATTGGAAATGTGCTGCGATGACTTTTCCTCCTATGGGGGAAAAAGAGCAGCTGTGTGGAGTCCGATGCGTTCAGGCAAGCGACCACTGTATTTTGAAAGAGGTTCTTTCATACAGGGAATTGCGGTATATGTGTGCGGATTTTTTTTTAGTTTATAGTTTACGGTTTTCAGTTTGTAGTTTTTAGAAGTGAAACATAATTACTGTTCAATAAATCAGCGTAATATTTACGCGAAATATTTCTCTCATTGATTTTCAACTATAAACCATAAACTACAATCTATAAACTTCTTATGTTAGTCATTGGTATCACCGGCGGAATTGGAAGCGGGAAATCTCTTGTGTGCAAATATTTTCGCGAGTTGGGAATTGAAGTGATTGATGCTGATTCTCTTGCAAAAGATTTGATGCAAAATGATGTAACACTTCGAAAGCAACTTCGAGAGAAATTTGGCAATGAAGTGTTTACAAATGAAACGCTGAATACAAAATTTCTTTCCGAAAAAGTTTTTACCGACAAACAACAACTTGCACTTCTCAATTCACTCGTCCATCCCGTCGTAAGAAAATCGCTTGAAGAAAAAATTGCATTGTTTGAAAAGGAAAGCAAACATTCATTCATTATTATTGAAGCGGCATTGATTTTTGAAGCGCATATAAACGATGTGATGGATTACATTCTTGTTGTTGATGCGGATGAAGAATTGCGTATTCAGCGTGTTATGAAACGCGATAATACAACACGCGAAAAAGTTCTCGAACGAATGAATATGCAAATGCCGGCAAAAGAAAAATGCAATTACGCCGATTTTATTTTAGTAAGCAATGGAACAAAAGAAGAAATGCAAACGCGAGTAAAATTTTTTTTCAATTTGTTTAAATCGTTATCGAATTGATGAACAACTTTCAAAAAGAACAAGAATTATTTTTCAACACATACAAGCGTTTGCCCATTGAAATTGAACGCGGCGAAGGTTGTTATTTATTTTCCAACGACGGAAAAAAATATCTGGATTTGTTCGGTGGACTTGCAGTGAATTCGCTCGGCTATTCGCATCCGAAAGTAATTGAAGCGATTGAAAAACAAATACGGAAATACAATCATCTTTCTAACACGTTTCTTCAAGAGCCGCAATTGCAACTTGCAGAATTATTGTTGAAGCAGAGTGGTTTCAAAAAAATATTTTTCACGAACAGCGGAACTGAAGCGATTGAAAGCGCGATGAAACTTGTTCGCAAATGGGGAAGCAAGCGCGGAAAAAATAAGTTGTTCGGGATGTCGAACGGATTTTCTGGAAGAACATACGGTGCGCTTTCAATAATGGACAAAGAAAAATACAAAAGCGGTTACGAGCCGTTTCTTCCGAATGCAAGCGTGATTCGTTACAACGATGTTGCTGATGCGCTTGCAAACATTGACGAAACTACTGCGGGAATTTTTTTGGAATTTATTC
>VGWC01000053.1 GCA_016873775.1 Ignavibacteria bacterium
GTTCGTTCTTTTCAAAGATTGATTTGTGTTCAGCGAACAATGTAGTACACATTACTTTATATTAGAAAAGAATTTCGAAGAATGTTACAAATCCAAAAAACTGTGGGGATCCATTTTGGCTATTTCATCAAAATCATCTTTTTCGTTTCCAAGAATGTTCCGGCGCGTAAGCGATAGAAATATATGCCGCTTGACAAACCACTCGCATCAAATTGCACTTCGTGCATTCCTTCTTCTATTTCTTCATTATTCAAAAGCGTTGCAACTTCTTGACCGAGAACGTTGTAGATTTTCAATGTTGTTTGTAAGGGCAATTCATGAATTGCCCCTACGGGAATTTCAAATCGAATCGTTGTCGTAGGATTAAACGGATTCGGATAATTTTGATACAGAAGAATTTGCTTCGGAGAGAAATCCTCATATATACCATACCGCACATCGCTATTCTTTCCTCCTGCATCCCGTTTCACAATACCCACATCCTGAGGTGTGGCGACTCCAAAAAGTTTCATTGCATACGGATTTTTCTTTACACTTCCCACATCTACAGAATAATTTCCTTGCGTGAGTGGTGAAGAAAATCTGTCGTTCAAGGGCTTTAGAATAGTGCTCGCAAATACACGAAGTTCTTCGTAATCGCGCGCGCTTTTCCGCTTGCAGAAAATGGAAATCGTCCGACTTTGATTTGATAACCGGCGGTTATCGCTTTTTCTTCGGTCAATCCAACGCTTGCAACTTGCGGCTGACAATACGTGCAACCGGGAATATTTTCCCAATCAATCGGCTGAGGATTTTTTCCAGCGATTTTTTCCACACATACAATTCCTTCTTTCGATGCAACGTGCGCTAACCACGGCGGACCAGCAACATCGCCGATTGCATAAATTCCATCAACATTTGTTTTTCCGAAATCATCAACGGTAATCCAACCTTTTTCTAATTTCACGCCAAGCGTTTCCAAGCCAATGTTTTCAGTATTTCCCTGAACACCGATTGCGTTGAGTGCAATTTCCGCTTTCAATTCTTTCTTTCCGTCTTTATTGGAAACAACAACTTTTACATCTTTTCCTGCAGTTACACTTTCGACTTTTGTTTCTGTTAAAATTTCAATTCCGTTTTTCTTGAAATTACTTTCGAGCAATTTAGAAATTTCTTTGTCCTCAATCGGAAGAATGTTCGACATCATTTCCACGATGGTAACTTTTGTCCCGAACGCATTATAGAAATACGCAAACTCAACACCAATTGCTCCCGCGCCAATAATTATCATTGATTTCGGAATCGAAGAAAGTGTCATCGCTTCTGAACTGGTAATTACTTTTTTCCCGTCAACAGTAATTCCGGAAATTGTTCTCGAACGCGCTCCTGTTGCAATAATCGTGTGCTTCGATTTTATTTCTTCAATCGCTTTTCCATCTTTTGAAACTTCGATAACATTTTTTGATTTCAGTTTTCCAAAACCGGAAATGTGTTCAATCTTATTTTTCTTCATCAAATACTCAACGCCTTTCGAATTGAGCAATGCAACTTTCCTGCTTCGGTCAATTACTTTTTTGAAATCAACTTTCAAATTGGAATACGAAATGCCAAACTCATCCGCGTGTTTGAAATGACTGTACACTTCCGCATTCTTCAGCAATGCTTTCGTTGGAATGCAACCCCAGTTCAAACACACGCCGCCGAGTTTGTCTTTCTCGACGATTGCAGTTTTCAGACCAAGTTGTGAAGCGCGAATAGCAGCAACGTATCCGCCAGGACCGCCGCCAATGATGGTTAAATCAAATTCTCGTTGTATCATAAGAGATTTCGGGTTCAAAGAAAGGTAAAAATTTTGCTTACGAATATATCAAAAAACTGTAGGTGTGTAAAAAGAAAATCCCAAAGAAGGGGAATGAACGGAGTTCAAATAATAACAAAGAAAACTATTTTATCAGTACGGGTTTTTTTATTTCCATTATGGGCAATGGGATTTGCGATGCGAGTTTTTATACATATCTCATATCGCACATCTAAAAATTAGCGTGTCAAAAATACAAAACTTTCGTCACGTATTTGGCTTCAGCGATTCTCTCCACAATTCAAACGCGAGCCACCAATCTATAACATTTGCAAGTTCCAGTTTGCCGTTGTAAAATTCCGATACAGATTTTTCGATGAATCAAAAAATGATAATCCAAGTTTCGTTTTTGTTGTTGTCCATAACCAGGCGGATAACGTTGAAAAGAAAAAAGGATAAGTTGTTGTTCTTTTTTCTATTTTAGAAAAATAAATCGTGCGTAAACCTAATTGGTCAGTATAACATTTGGCGATGTCTTTTTCCAAAACGATAATCGCAAAATGACCATCAAGAGTACGAAGTTGTGTTTCTGCATTTTTAGAAAAGAGAATTTGTTGCCATTCGTCCGCTGTTATGATAGAGCAACTTGATGATTTGCGTTTCAATCCAGTACCAACAACGCAAAAACCTTTTTCAGAATTTTCGTTTGAGGAAAAGAAATGACACGTTTCTTTTATTCCACCACAAGCAAAATAAAAGATTGAAGTGTGAATTGAATGAAGCGACTTGGAGTGAATCGAAGAAAATTTTTCGACTTGAGACGGAGAAAAATTTTTTGTATATGCAGCGAAAAACCAACTCATTAAGAATTACGTATTACGATTTTCAAATTATGATTTGCGTTGCGTTTCTATTTCGAAAGTTTCGTTCGCTTCATTGCGTTTCCTTGATTATCTAATCACTAAATTCCTGAAATACAAAACCCGATGCAAGCAACATCGGGTTTTGTATCGTTAACTAATTCTTTCTTTCTCGTTCCCTTCCTCCGTGTCGGTGATCTTTTCTGTATCCTCTATCTCCATCGCGGTGTTCACGGGGTTCGCGAGGTTTTTCATTCGCCGCATCGTAACCGGGAAGTGTTGCTTTTCTACTTAAATTATTTCTTCCTTCTCTATCTATTTCAATCAGTTTTACTTGCCATATGTCCCCGACTTTTGCAAATTCAGAAACTTTATTCACGCGCATTAAATCCATTTGTGAAACGTGAACAAGTCCTTCTTTCCCGGGAAGAAATTCCACAAATGCACCGAACTCCATCAACCGTGTTACTTTCCCTTCGTACACTTTTCCAACTTCTGGAATTTCCACAATTCGCTGAATCATCTTCAACGCTTTTGCGCTCGCTTCACCATTGACCGAAGCAATCACAACACGACCATCGTCTTCAATATTGATTTCTGCACCGCTTTGTTTTACAATTTCTTTAATCATCTTTCCTTGCGGACCGATAACTGCGCCAATCATATCAACAGGAATTTGAAGAGTAGTAAGTCGCGGTGCATACGGCGAAAGTTCTGCTCGCGGCTCCGAAATTGTTTCCGCCATTTTTTGCAAGATGTGAAATCTTCCGTCCTTTGCCTGCGAAAGAGCGCGTTCAATTATTTCATACGTAATGCCCTGAATTTTTATATCCATTTGCAACGCGGTAACCCCATCTCGTGTTCCCGCAACTTTAAAATCCATATCACCAAGATGGTCTTCATTTCCAAGTATGTCGCTTAAAATTGCTACGCTATTTCCTTCTTTGATAAGTCCCATGGCAATTCCCGCAACAGGTTTTTTCATTGGAACGCCCGCATCAAACAACGAAAGTGAGCCTGCGCAAACTGTCGCCATCGAAGATGAACCATTGGATTCGAGAATATCCGAAACGACGCGAATTGTGTACGGAAAATCATTTTCCCCAGGAAGAATATTTTTCAACGCGCGTTCTGCTAAGTTTCCGTGACCGATTTCTCGTCTTCCAACGCCGCCAAGTCTTCCAACTTCACCGACACTAAACGGAGGAAAATTGTAATGCAGTAAAAATCGCTTTGTAATTTCTTCGTGAAGAAGTCCATCCATAATTTGTTCATCAAGTTTTGTTCCAAGCGTTGCCGTTGTCAAACTCTGTGTTTCTCCTCGTTGAAATAAAGCAGAACCGTGCGTTCGCGGAAGCACTCCAACTTCGATACTGATAGGACGTATGTTCGTAACGCCTCTTCCATCAAGGCGTTTTCCTTCTTCCAAAATCATTTTTCGCATTTCTTCATATTCAATGCTTCCCAAAATTTCTTTGAAAGCAAGTTCCTGTTCCGGAAATTTTTCTGTAAGCAATTCAGTAACTTCTTTTTCAAGAGCACTCATCGCAGAACTACGCTCATCTTTACTCAGCACTTGTCGAGTAGTGAATGAAATTTTTTCCGCCGCAAGCGAGCGAACATTTTGCAACATGTCGTCTGAAAATTTTTGTGGTTCAAATGCTCGTTTTGCAACGCCACATTCTTTCCGCATTTCTTCCTGAAGCAAACATAATTTCTTTATTCCTTCGTGCGCAAATGTTATCGCTTCCAGAGTTATTTCTTCCGAAACTTCTTTTGCTTCTCCTTCTACCATCACAATAGAATTCGCAGAACCGCCGACAGTAAAAAACAAATCGCTTTTTTCTATTTGTGAAAACGTCGGATTGAGAATAAATTCACCGCTCACTCGCGCAACATTAACTTCGGCAACAGGAACACTGAACGGAATATCGGAAAGATAAATCGCCGCCGCTGCTGCTGTTCCTCCAAGAATATCCGCTTCATTTTCCTGGTCAAACGAAAACACCGAAACGACAACCTGCACTTCACACCGATACCCTTCAGGAAACATCGGACGAATTGTTCGGTCAATCAAACGTGCGGAAAGAACTTCTTTTTCCGATGGTTTCCCTTCTCTCTTAAAAAATCCGCCAGGAATTTTTCCTGCAGCGGAAGTCTTTTCTCGGTATTCAACTTGCAACGGAAAAAAATCTTGTCCTTCCACTGCTTCTTTATTTGCGCACACAGTTGCAAGCACAATTGTTTCGCCGTATTGCGCGACAACTGCACCATTTGCCTGCTTTGCTAATTTTCCTGTTTCTAGCGAAAAAATTTTCCCGCCGAGTTCTATTTCTTTTTTTATATACATTGTGTGTTATTTATTATGAATTTGCAACGATGTCTATTTATTTTTTTCTCGCTGCAACAAGTGTAGTTTGCGATTCTTCGAAACTCATGTCTCTGTGAAAACCATTGTCCATACGATTCACAAACTACGAGTCGCGTTTCACGAACCATGAAAATTATTTTCGTAATCCGAGTTCTTCGAGTAATTTTCGGTACCGATTGATATCTGTCTTTTGCAAATATGCAAGAAGACGACGACGTTTACCAACCATTTTCAAAAGTCCCATTCGTGAATGATGGTCTTTTTTATGAGAATCAAAATGCGGCTCCAGCGATTGTATGTTTGCCGTTAGCATTGCAATTTGCACCGCGGCTCCGCCAACATCGTTTGCTGATGCTCCGTATTTTTTTACGATTTCCTGTTTATGTGTTTTTGTTAGTGGCATAATGCTTTTTCTGTTTTTGAATTATATTATTTGTAAATACTGAATACTCTGTTGTTTGTCACGATGAAGTTGCTCGGTCAATGCTTCTTTGGTCGAAAATTTTTTGTCCTCACGTAATCGCTTTAAAAACTCTATGGTAATTTCTTTTCCATAGAGTTCTTTGTTCATATCGAACAAATGCACTTCCACGGAAATTGTTTCGTGCTCATAAAACGTTGGACGCGTTCCGATGTTCAACATACCATTATACGAACTACCGTCAAGCATTCCGCGAACAACATACACGCCTTGCAACGGAATCAATTTGTTTTTTGAAAGCGCATTGATATTTGCCGTAGGAAATCCCAATTCTTTTCCTCTTCCATCACCCCGAATAATTTCACCGCTGAAACGATAAGGATAACCAAGACATTGATTTGCTTTTTCAATGTTTCCTTGTTCTAATAAATTTCGAATATGAGTGCTGCTCACTTCTTCTCCGTTCACAGAAACTTTCGGAACAACAAAAACTTCAAACCGAAATTCTTTGCCAATTTCTTGCAATTCTTTAATTCCAGCTTCGCGATTATGTCCGAACATATGGTCATTCCCTTCAACAACTTCCGCGGCGTGAAATCCATTTACGATATATTGTTCATAAAACTCTCGCGGTGATAATTGTGAAAATTCATTCGTAAAATTGACGACGAATACAACATCCGGCATCCAGTGTTTCATCTGCTCGATGCGTTCATTCAATGTTGAAAGCAAATGCATGGATGTTTTTCGAATTACTTCTTTCGGATGCGGTTCAAAGGTAACAAAAACACTTTTGGTTTTACGACGTTTGGCTCGCTCCATAACTTCGGAAAAAATTTTTTGATGTCCTTTGTGAACACCGTCATACGTTCCGACCGTAACAACAGTATCGGAAAGCGACTGAATATTTTGTAACGAACGAACGACAATCATTACGCAGCAATTTTAAAAGGCCCAAACGATTGGTTTCTTGAAAAATGTTGAGAAATCTGTTCCAAGGATAACGCATTTTCTAAACGTAAATTTCCTATGCGCGTTCGTTTCAGTGATTTCATATAAGCACCGCAACCTAATCGCAACCCGACGTCATCAACAAGCGTGCGGATATACGTTCCTTTCGAGCAAACAATTTGAAATTTCACCGACGGAATATCAATATCCGTTGCTTCAAATTTCGAAACAACAATCGTTCTTGGTTTTCGTTCGATGTTCATTCCTTCGCGAGCGTATTGATATAAACGTTTTCCGTCTACTTTCGCCGCAGAAAACATTGGAGGAACTTGCTGTTGTGTTCCGAGAAACAACGAGAACGTTTCAACTATCTTTGCACCAGAAATATTTTCGGCTGAACTTTGCGGTTGGATTTCTTTTTCCAAATCAAAACTTTGCGTTCTTGCACCGAGGATCATTTCGCCAATATATTCTTTTTCCAACGCAGAAAATTTTTCTACAAATTTGGTTTTCTTTGCAGTGAATACAATGAGCAACCCTTCCGCGTGCGGATCTAATGTTCCGCAGTGCCCAACTTTTTTTTCGCGTAGTATCGTGCGGATTTTCTTACACACATCAAACGATGACCATCTTGTTGGTTTTCCAACAAGAAAAATTTTTCCTTCTTCGTCGCCATAAAAACCACATCGGGACAATTCATCAATGATGTTCTGCATCTTCTTCGTGAATTTTTTTCAATATCGTTTCAATTTTTGAAACGCGCTCCATTGTATCGTCAAGAAAAAATTCAATCGTCGGCGTAAATTTCAAACTCATGTGTGAGCCGATAATTTGCCGAATATGTTTTTTATGAACTTCCAGCGATGAAAGCGTTTTCTCTTTTAGTTCTTCTGTGCCGAAAATACTCAAATAAATACGTGCCGTTTTCAAATCGGGAGTCATCTGCACATCCGTTACAGTAATAATACCTACGGATGAATCGCTGAATTCACGTGCAAAAATTGTGCTGATTTCTTCTTTGATGAGCGAAGAAACTTTTTCCATTCGGATAGACATTAGAGTGTGCGTTTGATTTCAACCGTTTTAAAACTTTCAATGACATCGCCAACTTTTACATCGTTAAATCCATCCAACGCAATCCCACATTCAAAACCCTGCAACACTTCCCGTACATCATCTTTAAAACGTTTCAGCGATGCTAATCCGCCGGTAAAAATTACTATGCCGTCGCGAATCAGCCGTATTCTGCTGTTACGGACAATCGTTCCATCGGTAACATAACATCCTGCAATCATTATTCCTTTGGGAAGTTTAAATGTATCGCGAACATCAACCGTTGCTGTAACTTCCTCTTTTATTTCCGGCGCCAACATCCCTTCCAATGCGGTATGTACTTCGTTAATTGCGTCGTAAATAATAGTGTACATTCGAATGTCAACATTTTCCTGCGCAGCAAGTTTTCTCGCATTTAACGTTGGACGAACATTGAAAGCAACTATCACTGCGTTAGACGCAGCAGCAAGCAATACATCGCCTTCCGTAATTGCACCAACAGCACGATACACAACATTTACACGCACTTCCGCAGTGGAAAGTTTTTGCAAAGAATCTGCAATCGCTTCCACTGAGCCATCTACATCTCCTTTAATGACGACATTCAAGTCTTGTACTTTTCCTTCTTTAATTTGTTTGGAAATATCGTCAAGCGTAATTAAATGCCGCTGACGAAAATCCTGTTCGCGTTTTAATTGCGAACGTTGCAAACTAATTCCACGCGCGTCGCGTTCCGATTCGACTGCGACAAATTCATCTCCCGCTTGCGGAGTTCCGTCGAAACCAGTTACTTGTACAGGAGTTGAAGGGTGAGCGGCTTCAACACGTTTTTCCCGCTCATCAAACATTGCACGCACACGCCCGCTTACAAATCCGCATACGAACGGGTCGCCAACTCGTAATGTTCCTTTTTGCACAAGCACCGTTGCAACGGTTCCTTTTCCTTTATCTAACTTCACTTCGATAACAGTACCACGCGCTTTTCGATTGGGATTCGCTTTCAGTTCAAGAATTTCCGCTTCGAGAAGTACTTTTTCAAGTAAAACATCAACGTTCAAGCCTTTCTTGGCAGAAATTTCTACCGACTGATATTTGCCGCCAAATTCTTCGACCAGTACATTTTTTTTGGATAACTGCAATCGAATCTGACCGGGATTGGCTCCGGGTTTGTCCATTTTATTGATGGCGATAATAAGCGGAACGTTTGCGGCTTGCGCGTGACTAATTGCTTCCAATGTTTGCGGCATTACACTTTCATCAGCGGCAACAACTATTACGACAATATCGGTAACTTGTGCGCCACGCGCTCGCATTGCAGTAAAAGCTTCGTGACCAGGGGTATCAAGAAACGTAATTTGACTTTCGTTTGTAAGAGTAACTTCGTATGCCCCGATATGTTGCGTAATTCCTCCTGCTTCTCCCGCAACAACATTTGCTTTTCGGATATAATCCAGCAACGATGTTTTGCCGTGGTCAACGTGTCCCATAATCGTAACCACCGGTGGACGTGTTTTCAGGAGTTCATCAGAGTCTTCAACGTCAAGAAGTACATCGGAAGTAAATTCTTTTTGAAATTCGATTGTTCGTCCGAATTCCATTGCAAGCAATTCGATAATATCTTTTTCGAGTCGTTGATTGATCGTAACCATTTTCCCTAACGAAAAACATTTCTGAATAACATCGGAAACGTTCACGTGCATTATATTTGCAAGTTCGCCCACGGAAATAAATTCCGTTACGCGAACTACTGTTTTCTCCTTTTCAATAATTTCTTGACGCTTGTCTTCTTTCTCTTTCTGTTTCATTTCTTTTCGAATCCTCCTATCCTTCTTATAGCCCACGGTACCGGTGCCCATTTCCGCCAATGTATCTTCAATATTTCGTGAAACCTCTTTTTCATCAACCGAATGAAGGCGGTGGCGAACTTCTTTTTGACGTTTTTTCGCTAGATCTTCCTGCTCATCTACTTTGCTTTGCTTTATTTTTTTCTTTTTTACTTTCTTTTTTACCGACGCGGTTTCTTCCACTTTCAACGAAACGGCATCATCCGCTTTTTTCTTTCCTTTACTTAAATCAATTTTTCCAACAACGGTAATGCCAATTTTTTTCCCGCGCTCGCGTTCCAAACCGGAAACTATTTCCTTTTTTTTCTTGGGAGGTTTTGGCGCTCGAACTACGGAAGGTTCTTCCGGAATTGAAAGCGGGGAAGAAATTTCTGTAACTGGTTGTTCTTCAATTTTATGTTCTTTTCTTTCTGTTTCGTGCGGCTCTTTTTCATGAATCGGTTCTTCAAACTTTTTCACTTCACTTTCTAGGAACTCCTGTGCGGGAACGACTATTTTTTCTGTAATTTTTTGAGGAACATTCGGTATTATCTCTTCCTCTCGCGAAAGTATAGGAACGGGTTCCGGAACCGGAGGAGTAGGAGGAATTTCTTTTTTCTGAGGTCGCTTTCTTACAAGGGGAACTTTGGGAACAAGTTTCGTAATGGGTGTTTTCTTTTCTTCAATTTTCTTTTCTATCAGTTTCGCCTGCTCTTCTTTTTCTGCTTTTTGACGGTCACGCTTTTCTTTTTCTTTTACATCGCCGGCAAATTCCCTTCTTGCTACCTCGACCATTTCATCATCGAGAACAGACATTAACCCTTTTACGTTAAAATTTTTCTTCTGCAGAAACTCTAAAATGGTATCTGCGGCAACATTTATTTCTTTTGCAAGAGAATAAATTTTTTGCTTTTTGACAGTCGTTTCAGACATTAATAAAAATTGTTTGCTAAGAAAAAATTAGTGTTGGGTTGGTTGTCCTTCAGATGATTCATCGCGGGGAAGTTCACCTTCGATTTCTGATTCATCCGTATTTACTTGTTCTGCAACATATTCCGATTCATCTGTTTCTTCAACGTCTTCATCAGAGATAGGCGTTGCTTTATCTTCTTCACCTTCCACAACAGCATTTTCAAATTCCCGTTCAATCATTTTTTTCATTTCGTCTATTTTGAGGGAATCAAGTCCGGTAACTTTCGCCAATGCTTTGTTTCGTTTTTCCAAAACTTCCTGTGCTGTGGTAAACCCGGCATTGGTAAGTCTTTTGAAAACATCTTCTCCTAATTCTTCACGAAGTTCAGAGAGATCCATATCATATTCATCCGAATCATCGCGAACAATTTCGATAGCAAATCCGGTAAGTTTCGATGCTAAGCGAATATTTTGTCCGCCTTTGCCAATTGCCATTGATGTTTCCGATTCATCAACAGAAACTTTTACGATACGATTTTCTCTGTCGAGTGAAATTTTTCTGACTTTTGCCGGAGAAAGCGCGCGCGAAATAAATACTTCATCATCATCGCTCCACGTGATAATATCTACGCTTTCGTTGTTGAGTTCGCGAGTGATGGCATGAATACGTACACCTTTCATTCCGATACATGCACCAACGGGGTCAATTCTATCGTCATTCGAAATCACCGCCATTTTGGAACGTTCCCCTGCTTCGCGCGCAATAGCTTTTATTTCTATAATGCCATCAAAAATTTCCGGGATTTCCATTCCAAAAATTTTAATAATAAAATCCGGCGACGAACGCGATACGATCACTCGTGGGATACCGTTTTCTCGTTTAACTTCTTTTACCAATACCCGAACACTTGCTCCCTTGCGATAGACTTCGCCGGAAATTTGTTCACTACGGGGAAGCAACAATTCGTGCTTGTTATGACTGATATAAACATCGCCTCTTCGTTGATGATAGATTTCACCGACAATGATTTCTCCGATGCTGTTGGCATATTCGTTGTACAATACATCTTTTTCCAATTCTTTATTTCGACGAACGAGTTCCTGTAATCCTGCGCGAATTGCTCTTCGTCCAATTTTTCGTTCGAGTTCAACAATTTCGACATAATCTTCTCCTACTTCCAACGGTTCATCTGTTAATAATCGAACTTGTTCCAATGAAATTTCTGAAGTAGGATTGGTAACTGTTTCAACAACTGTTTTCTCGACATAGACTTGAATTTCGCCACGTTCAGTATTGACAACAACATCAAATCGTGCATCGGGTCCAAATTCTTTGTGCACCATCATCGTAAAAACATCTTCGAGGATGTTTCCTAAGACAGTGCTATCAACATTCTTTACTTTAGAAAGAAGGTTAAATGCTTCGACAAGTTCGGAATTCATAACGAATAAAAAATTTTCTTAACTCTAATTAGTTTGTTACGGTAAATGTACGATGAAATCGCTCGATTGCTGGTTCTTTCTTTTGGGAAAAATTATTAAGGATTTCATTTTACATAAAGCAAAAATCCCGCACGCAGCGGGATTTTTTTGAAAAAAGTGCGGGCAAAATATAGGCAAATGGTAGTGGAAAATCAAAAAAACGCAGCACAGAAAAATTGTGTGAACTTTTTTTGCTTATGCGTAATTCGTTCACTTTCCGATGAACCGCGCTTCGCGTTTTTCTAAAAACGCATGCACGCCTTCTTTGTGGTCAGAAGTTTCTGACGCAAGTTGTTGGACGATGGCTTCATATTCGAGTAATTCTTCAAGTGAACTCGTCAACGCTTTGTTCAACGTTCGTTTTATATAACCAATGGATTTTGTCGGCGCTTTTGCTAGTTGTTTTGCAAGTTGCATTGTTTCTACTTCCAAGCGTTCCCCTGGAACTACTTTATTGACAAGTCCAAACCGTGCCGCTTCTTCCGCAGTGATATCTCGACCAGTTGCCGCATATTCAAACGCTTTGGCAATTCCAACAAGACGCGGTAAAAACCAATGGGAACCCGAATCGGGAACAAGCCCAATACGAATGAACACTTCTATCATTTTTGCATTCTCCGACATAATTCTCATATCGCACGCGAGCGCTATTGAACATCCTGCTCCGGCTGCAACTCCGTTTATCATTGCGATAATCGGTTTTTCCATTGTACGAATTTTTTTTACTATCGGATTGTAACTGTTCTCCAATGACTCCTTCAACGACCGTTGCCGCGCTCCGTATTCTTTTAAATCTTGTCCCGAACAAAATGCTTTTTCGCCAGCGCCGCGAATAACAAGACAACAAATCGCCGTATCTTTTTCCGCTTCCTTTAATGCGTTCATTAAGTCTTTTTTCATTTGTTCGTTGAACGCATTATATACTTCCGGACGATTGAACGTAATAATACATACCCCATCAATGATTTCATACAATACCGTGGAAAACATAACGTTCAAAAAAAATTTTAAAAAACAATCAAGATTCTACTCTAGTACGGTAGCGATATTCATCGAATACGAAATAGAACTTGCGCTATCGTTAAACGGTCGAGTAAAGTTAATTCCGCTGGTGATTGCTTGACTATGAACGTTTGCGCGAAGAATCACTTTGGGAGAAATAATATATTCGACACCAAATCCATAATCAAACCCCAAACGTGCTGTTTGTTCATTATACCCATCTAATAATTGGTTGAAACTTAATCCGCCATAAAACAACGGACGAAAATCGAGAACAGGAAATTTTGCTTTTATCGCAAGCAGGGTGAACTCAAAATTTCGCAGTTTCCCACTTGTTGAAATCCCTCGCACCGAATCTTTGTTCACACTCCAATAATGAAGCGATGAGGAAAAAAAAATAAATTTCACCATCGGTATATCTGCGTAAAAATGAACACTCACTCCGGGATTCGATACTTTGATAAACGGCGCTCTCACCGAAGTCAATCCGATGCCGCCGCCAACAACAATCGAATTTGTGTGCTGCGAAAAAACACTTTCGGCACGCAATAATATTCCGGCGACGATGTACAACAATATTCTCAAATTACGAGAAAAAAAATGAAGAAAAAGAGGCCAAGCTCCCTGTATCACACAAACGTTGAACATACCGTTGCTTCCTTCCGGATCTGGCGGGGTTTTGCTCTCTCTTGCTGTACAGAACTTGACCTCGTTAAAAAATTGTGGCTGAATATAAACAATTTTACGAATGTACATTCTTGAATTCAAAAGAATAATATCGTGTTTACATTTGTTTTTCATTGTCGAAAGAGATATTTTGAATCCGAAAATTTTTTCGGAGGTTCTTTAATTATGAATCGTGAGTATCATAAATGGTTTAGCCCATCTTTACAGCGATATATGGAATTGTTAATATTTGGAAACAACGGAACTCCAGTTCTGATTTTCCCATCACTACGCGGTCGCTTTTACGAATATGAAGACCGTGAAATGATTTCCGTCCTGAACGAAAAAATTGAAAACGAAGAATTACAAATTTTTTGTGTTGATAGCATTGACGGCGAAAGTTGGTGCAACTTCGACGCACATCCGTACGAGCGCGCGTTGCGGCATACCGACTACGAAAAATATATTCTCGACGAAGTATTACCGTTCATTCAACAATGCAATCCGTCAGAAAAATTAGTATTGCATGGTTCCGATTTCGGAGGATATCACGCAGTAAATTTTTCGCTGCGACATCCGGAACTCGTTACTAGTTGCATCGCCTTTGGCGGCTATTACGATATTCATCAATACGTATTGGGATACTTTGATGACAATTGTTATTACCATTGCCCATTCGATTTTTTCACCAATCTCAAAGATGAAACAGTGCTTTCTTCTATACGTGAACGCATCAGATTTATTTTGGCTACAGGAGAAAATGATTTCGCTCTCGCCTCCAATGTACAACTTTCGCGCACGATGGAAAGTAAAAACATTCCACATTGGCTCGATATTTGGCGAGACGGAACTGGACACGATTGGCAATGGTGGAAAAAAATGTTGGAAAAATATTTTTCTGAATAACATTTTGTTCTCAACGTGTTTGAGTGAATCTCCTTTACATTCTTTTCAACAAACCGTACCGAGTTCTTTCTCAATTCACACCGGTTGAGGGAAAAAAAACGCTTGCGGATTTCCATTTTCCAAAACATATTTATTCTGTTGGAAGATTAGACTATGAAAGCGAAGGACTGCTTTTGCTCACGAACGATAACGCAGTAAAGTATCGTTTGGAACATCCGCAGTTTTTTCATCCGCGAACATACTTGGTTCAAACAGAACATATTCCCAACGAATATGCTTTAAATATTTTACGCAACGGAATATCCATTCGAACCAACAATTCACGACAACAATATTTTACTACTCTCCCCGCAGAAGTAGAATTGCTCAAAAGCGAACCGCCTTTGTTTCCACGCTCTGTTCCAATTCGTTTGCGTAAAACTATTCCCACAAGTTGGTTGCAAATAATTCTTCGCGAAGGGAAAAATCACCAAATTCGAAAAATGACCGCGGCAATCGGATGTCCTACGCTTCGGCTTGTTCGTATTGCAATTGATATCCTTTCGATTGAACATTTGCTTCCCGGCGAATGGAAGTTTGTTTCTTCAAATCAAATCCAACGTTTGAAACAATCACTGGAGACTTCTCGTAACGCAAGAAAATAATTATCATTTGTGTTTTCACTGTACAAGTTTATATTTGAATCGCATTTTTTTCACAAAAAAATTTTTCTCTCATTTTATCAAATACTTTTTAACATAGGAACTTTTATTTATGGTACGATTTAGATACATCTTCATTGTAATTTCAACAATATTTCTTGTCGAACGTTCATTGTTGCTTTCCCAAACTTCGAAACCCAATGAACGACATCTCACAGAAAAAACCGACGGACAAATTTCCGGAACAGTTTTCAACGATTTGAACGGCGATAGCGTATGGAATCAACCGGAAGAACCATCGTTAAGCGGATGGGAATTGATTGCGACAAAAGGAATGAATGAAAAACGCGATACAACTGACAACGATGGAAATTACCTCTTCTCCATCGCCGAAGAAGATTCGGGAACGTGGACAATATCCATTACACAACAAGCAAATTGGATTATCACTGCACCACTGAATGGTAATTATATTTTGGAAGTAACCAACGGTCTTATTCCTAATCAAAACTTCGGTTTGTTTCAATATGGTTCAATTTCCGGAGTAACATTCAGAGACGCAAATGCAAACGGAATAAAAGATATTTCTGAAAACGGATTACAAAACTGGTGGATAAAAATTTCCGGCAATGGAAATGATTCTGTTCTTACGGATGAAAGCGGCGTGTATTCATTCGATAGTCTACTTGCTGGAACGTACACAATAAGCGAAGTTCAACAAAACGATTGGGTGCAAACTGTGCCAAATTCTCCCGAAGAATATTCAATAAATATTGCTTCAGGCGCTGCTTCAATAAATAATGACTTTGGAAATTATCAGTACAGTTCCATTGAGGGAGTCGCATATCGCGATAACAACGGAAACGGAACGAAAGAAATTTCCGAAGATGGATTACAAAACTGGAAAATTTACATCAGTGGTCCGCTCAATGATTCTGTTCTTACAGACGAAAACGGAAATTTTTCATTCGATAGTTTGCTGGCGGGAACGTATACCATCAGCCAAGAATTGCTCCCGAGTTGGATCCAACTTACTCCTGTTTTGCAAGGAAATTATTCTTTGGAAATTACTTCGGGAACTTCGTCAAACAACAACAATTTCGGAAACTTTCAATACGGAAGCATCAGCGGAATGATGTTTTTAGACGCAAATGCAAACGGAATAAAAGATATTTCTGAAAACGGATTACAAAACTGGTGGATAAAAATTTCCGGCAATGGAAATGATTCTGTTCTTACGGATGAAAGCGGCGTGTATTCATTCGATAGTCTACTTGCTGGAA
>VGWC01000054.1 GCA_016873775.1 Ignavibacteria bacterium
GTTCGTTCCAAAGCAAGTGATGAAGTTCATCGAGAAATTTTTTTTCCGCTAAATGTTCTAACAATGTTTGAGGACGCATTTCCTCACTATTTTGAATGATTCGTACTAAGAAAAAACGTTCACGTAAAAAGCAATTCTCGTTCCAAAATGTATGAATGCTAAGTAATAACAATGTGAACGAAAACAGCGTAAAACGTATTTCCCCTTCTCACAAATGAAAGCATTAAGAAAAATAATTTTCACAAATGAAACGTTCAAAATTTCCAAACGAAATATTTTTTTGCAATACCTCATAATTATTTCATCCCGCTCATTGGCACACAAATTGTTTAGAGAATAGCATAACAAAATTTTTATGCGTAGAAAACAACGTAACGCACAGTGCGAGGAAATGCTCTTTCGTTCTATACTTTTTTTAACACCATCAACCTATTCATAATTACTTCAGAATCGTCTATATTTACCAACATTTTTTTCACTTTAATCAACAATATGTATCACAACAAACAGGATAATTTCAAATGTCATTAGATTATGTCAACAGCATTATGGCTGATGTAAAAGCAAAAAATCCCAACGAAAAAGAATTTCACCAAGCGGTTCACGAAGTCGTCGAGTCGCTCAGTGTCGTATTCGAGCGTCATCCCGAATACCGCAGCAATAAAATCCTTGAACGGATAATAGAGCCGGAACGCGTAATAATGTTCCGTGTTCCGTGGATGGATGACCAAGGAAATGTTCATGTTAATCGCGGTTTTCGTATTGAAATGAACAGTGCAATCGGTCCGTACAAAGGCGGTTTGCGTTTTCACCCGTCGGTCAATTTAGGAATTCTAAAATTTTTAGCATTCGAACAAGTTTTCAAAAACAGTTTAACAACACTTCCGATGGGCGGCGGGAAAGGCGGTTCTGATTTCGATCCGAAAGGAAAAAGCGACAACGAAGTTATGCGATTCTGCCAAAGTTTTATGAATGAATTAGTCCGACATATCGGTCCCAATACTGATGTTCCCGCCGGCGATATAGGAGTTGGAGGAAGAGAAATCGGATTTATGTTCGGTCAATACAAAAAACTCCGCAACGAATTTACCGGTGTTCTCACTGGTAAAGGATTGAATTGGGGCGGTTCGTTAATTCGTCCTGAAGCAACCGGTTACGGAGCAGTGTATTTTGCAGCAGAAATGCTTGGAACAAAAGGACAAGCATTGCAAGAGAAAAAATGTTTGGTCTCCGGAAGTGGAAATGTGGCTCAATACACGATTGAGAAAATCAATCATCTCGGAGGAAAAGTCGTAACGCTTTCAGATTCCAACGGATATATTTATGATGAAGAAGGAATCAACGCGGAAAAACTTGCATTCGTAATGTATTTGAAAAATGTCAAACGCGGACGCATTCAGGAATATTCTGCGAAGTACAAGAATGCAGTGTTCACTCCGATAGATGCAAAACATGATTACAATCCACTTTGGAATCATAAAGCAGATTGCGCATTTCCTTCTGCAACTCAGAATGAAATCACCGGAAAAGATGCTGCGAATTTAGTGAAGAACGGAGTTTATGTTGTCGCCGAAGGTGCAAATATGCCAACAACTCCCGAAGGTATCAAAGTATTTTTGGATTCAAAAATTCTTTACGGTCCTGGGAAAGCGGCAAATGCAGGCGGCGTTGCAACATCAGGATTGGAGATGGCGCAAAACAGTATGCGATATTCGTGGACGCGCGAAGAAGTAGATAATCGTCTCCATCTTATTATGAAGAGTATTCACAAAACTTGCGTGGAGGTTGCGGAGCGATTCGGAACGCCGGGCAATTATGTGAATGGAGCAAACATCGGCGGCTTCCTTAAAGTTGCTGATGCAATGCTTGACCAAGGACTGGTATAACCTTTCTTTTGTTGTGAATAAAAAGAGACGGAGTGTGGCGTTGCTGCACTCCGTTTTTACTTCATTAGATAATTAGCATTATATTTACTCGTGCATTATGATGACACTTTGCTTTTTTGTTTCCGATATTCATGGTGTTATAAATCGATATCGTAAATTATTTAGAGCAATTGAAAAAGAAAAACCTTCGATTCTGTTTATGGGAGGAGATTTACTTTCTTTTGATTGTACGGCAGACGTACTTCTACAAAAATTCAATGCTGTTAAGATAACATTACAGCAATCTTATCCAACTATTTTTTTAATTCTGGGCAATGATGACCCAAAGTCAGAGGAGGAAAGGATTATCTACGGTGAATCGCTTGGACTTTGGTATTATATGAACAAAAGAAAACGCACTTTCAATAATTACCAAATTTTCGGTTACTCATATATTCCACCGACACCGTTTTTACATAAGGATTGGGAACGGTTCGATGTTTCGCAATTCATTGATGTCGGATGCGTTTCTCCTTTAGAAGGATTTAGAACTGTAGAGGAGTCCGAATCTGAAATACGAAGAACTACAATTCAGGAAGACATCAATGTATTAGTTAATAACGATGATATTTCACGCTCGGTTTTTCTGTTTCATTCTCCGCCGTATCAAACGAATCTTGACAGGGCAAACCTTGATGGTAAATTGGTTGACTATGCACCAGTGGATGTACATATCGGAAGTATTGCAATAAAAAGATTTATTGAAACAAAGCAACCCTATTTAACGTTACACGGACACGTACACGAATCTTCAACGCTGACCGGAAAATGGAGTGAAAAAATTGGAAACACCTATTCATTTTCTGCGGCGTATGATAAACCGGAATTAGCAATTACCAAATTTTATTTAGAACAACCTTCTACAGCACGTAGAAGTATTATATGATGTAACACCTTATTCCTAAAAATATTATTATGGCAAAAACATACAATGCGTTTTCAATGGCGCAAGAGCAATTCGATAACGTTGCAACAATGTTAAACTTAGATTCAGCAACAAGAGATTTACTCCGATATCCGTTGCGAGAATATCATCTCACTATTCCCGTGAAAATGGATGACGGAAGCGCGCGAATCTTTCGAGGATTTCGCGTTCAACACAATGATGCCCGCGGACCGGGAAAAGGAGGAATTCGTTTCCATCCCCAAGAAACCGTAGATACTGTGAGAGCATTATCTATGTGGATGACGTGGAAATGTTCTGTCGTTGATATTCCACTCGGCGGGAGTAAAGGAGGAGTAATTTGCGACCCGCACAATTTAAGTCTACGCGAACAAGAACAAATCTGCCGGGGATGGATTAGACAAATTGCACGAGACATCGGTCCTTTACGAGATGTGCCAGCGCCGGATGTGATGACAAACGCGCAGCATATGCTATGGATGCTCGATGAATACGAAACAATTTTCGGCGCAAAATATCCTGGTCTCATCACAGGAAAACCCGTGGGAATGGGAGGTTCGTTAGGACGCACGGAAGCAACTGGTTTTGGTGTTGTGTTTACTTTAAGAGAAGCGCTAAAAAATTTGAAACTCAAACCTGAAAACACGACAGCAAGTGTTCAAGGTTTTGGTAATGTTGCACAGTACGCAATTAAATTATACACGCAATTGGGCGGAAAAGTCCTTTGTGTTTCTTGCTGGAATAATACGGAACAAATTTCCTATTCGTTTAGAAAAAAAGATGGCATTCAATTAGATGAACTTTTATCTATTGCGAATAAATTTGGCGAGATAGATATTAACAAAGCAAAAGAATTAGAATATGAAGTTCTTTCAGGCGAACAATGGATTTCTCAAAACGTGGATATTTTAATTCCGTGCGCTCTCGAAAATCAAATTACCAAAGAGAACGTTTCATCCATCAGCAATTCAGTAAAAGTTATTGCAGAAGGTGCAAACGGACCGACAACACCCGAAGCGGATAAAATAATTCACCAGAGAGGAATTTTTCTTCTGCCTGATTTTCTTGCCAATGCAGGCGGAGTAACATGCAGTTATTTTGAACAAGTTCAATCGAATATGAATTACTATTGGGAGAAAGATGAAGTCTTGGGAAAATTGGATGTGAAAATGACTTCTGCTTTTATCGAAGTGTTTGAATTAGCAAGAAAAAAGAATTTGTATATGCGAGACGCGGCGTACGTAATTGCAATCAACAGAGTAGCGCAGGCATGTAAAGAGCGAGGTTGGGTTTAATCAGAATGTTGCAAAGAAAAATTACTTATTCTTTCGCACCGTTTCGAATGCTTAAAATATTTCATTGGATTCCATTTCGATGTTAGAAAATGCTAAAGAATACAGCAGAACTGCTTTCAATCAGAGATTCACGTATATAGGAACAGGAAAGCCGGGAGGAAAAGCGTCCGGTCTTGCTTTCATCAAAGATGAGATTGATGCAAACTTCACGAACAATATGTTCGGGGACATCATTGTTGATATTCCGCAATCAACAGTGATTCTTACCGATGTCTTTGACGAGTTTCTAAAATCAAACAATCTTTACGGCGTTGCATTTTCAGAACGTTCCGATGAATACATCGCTCACGAGTTTCTTAAAGCGGAACTACCAACACAAATTGTCGGTGACCTGATGAGTCTTATTACCAAAACGCACGAGCCGCTTGCAATTCGCTCATCGAGTTTGCTTGAAGACGCTTTGGATGAACCATTTGCCGGTGTGTATGAAACGAAAATGATTCCCAATAATCAATTTGATAAAGAAACACGCTTTAAAAAACTGACAGAGGCAATCAAATTTGTGTACGCATCTACTTTCTTTAAGGGCGCGAAAGATTATTGCGCTGCTATTCGTAAAGATATTGCAAGCGAAAAGATGGCTGTACTTATTCAGGAAGTTGTCGGGTACAGATTTGGTGAAAGATATTATCCGACAGTTTCCGGTGTGGCGCGCTCGTATAATTTTTATTGTGTTGGAAATGCAAGACCGGAAGACGGCGTAATAAATTTAGCATTAGGTCTTGGCAAAACGATTGTTGATGGAGGAAAAGTATGGAACTACTCACCGAAATTTCCTAAGTCACCGCCACCATACAATTCCATTGATGAACTTCTCAAACTTTCACAAACAGAATTTTGGGCGGTTAATATGGGCAAACCGCCGGCATACGACCCGATAAAAGAAACGGAATATCTTGTTCAATGTTCATTACAAGATGCGGAAAAAGATGAAACGCTTTCTTCCGTTTGTTCAACATACGATTCTTCTTCGGACAGATTAACGATGGGTGCAAGAACAACGGGTCCTAAAGTCGTCAACTTTTCTCCTATTCTTGTTGGGAAAACTATTCCACTCAATAACCTTCTGCAAAAATTACTCGCCGATTCAGAAAAACATTTCGGAGCAAAAGTAGAAATTGAATTTGCTGTTGCGCTTGATTCACTTAATAAGAAACCAACGAAATTCGGTTTTCTTCAAGTACGACCATTAGCGGTTTCAACACAGTTTATTGATATCAGTGAAAAAATATTGCAAACGGATGATGTCGTTATCGTGTCGGATAATGTCATGGGAAATGGAATGATAAACGAAATTCAGGAAATCGTTTTCGTTCATCCTAAAAAATTTAAGGCAAATGCAACACGCGCAATTGCTAAAGAAGTAGAAACATTGAACAATAAATTTTTGGATGAACATAAAACATACGTTCTTATTGGTTTCGGAAGATGGGGAAGTTCCGACGATTGGTTAGGAATTCCTGTAAACTGGAGCCAGATTTCCGCCGCGAAAGTAATTGTAGAATCTACACTTCCCGAAATGAATCCGGATTTAAGTCAAGGTTCGCATTTCTTTCATAACATTACAAATTTGGGAGTACTGTATTTTTCTGTTGGAAATAGTTCCGCGCAAAAAATTAATTGGGAGTGGTTATTACGCCAACATGTTGTTGAAGAAACGCAATTTCTCAGTCACATTCGTTTGAATGCTAAATTACGAATAATGGCGGATGGACGGAGCAGAACAGGAGTAATACTACAGTGATAAAGGAAACGCAGAATTTAGAAGAAGTAATTTATAACTTAAACGAGCGTGCAAAAGAATTAAGTTGTCTCTATAAAGTAGAGGAAATTTTAAAAGATTTCACATCGCCGCTTGAAGATGTTTTCAATACGTTGTTAACGGTCATTCCAACGGGGTGGCAATTCGTTGAACTCTGCAAAGCAAAAATTACGTATAACGGAAAATCGTTTTCAATTCAGGACTTTCCTGAAACTGAATGGCAGCAAAGTGCAAAAATTATTGTTGATAAAAAACTTGTTGGAAACATTCAGGTTTTTTACACGAGCGCAGTGAGTTCTGTTGGGAAAAAAACATTTCTTTCAGAAGAAGAAAAATTGCTCGGCACTATTGCAGACAGATTGAGTAATTATATTTTTCATAAGAATCTTCAGCGAACACTCGGCGCATGGGAAACAGCGCACAGTGATAAAGATGATTCCGGAAAAAAAGAATGGCAAATCATTATTGATTTATTGAAGAAAACTAACGTCAATCTCTTCCTTCGCATCTCACGGAAACTCCTCAATCACCTCGCGTGGATTGGAATCGGCGAAGCGCGGAATTTGCTGCAAATGTTTGGCGTCCAAAAAAACATTTCTGATTTGGAGTCCATCTACGATACAAATAAACCATCGCTGAAAAAAGATTATGAATCTATTCTTCAACTCAGCGATTCTGTGTTTACCATTGCCGAACAAAACATCACCAACGATGAGTTATTTGCGTTAATACAAAAGTGGATTAAAGAAGAACGCTTAACGTTTTTAATTCGCACGCTTGAAAATGTTGATACGTCACTCGGCGATATTTTTGATGCCTTAACACGATATCATCATTTAGTGCACGAAAAAATTGAACTTTCACCGTTCTTAAAAAACAATATCATTGTTCAGTTGATTCATCGGTTATTCACGGAGCAGTTGGAGTTTATCAATATCGCAAAGCAATATGTTGAGATAGATGATTTTTTTGAAATATTGCAGCACACAGTTTTTCCCGAAAACAGTCACGGAAAATTAGGCGGTAAAAGCGCCGGTTTATTTCTTGCACAAAAAATATTGCAGCGATTAAGCCAGAAAGAACCGTTACTCAAGGATATCAAAGTTCCGCGCACGTGGTATATCTCTTCCGACGCTATTCAACATTTTCTGTATTACAATAATCTCGAAGAAATCATAGAACAAAAATATAAAGACATTGAACAGATACGGCAGGAGTATCCGAACATCGTACAGATTTTTAAGAACTCCCGCTTTCCTTCGGATATAATAAAAGGATTGTCGCTCATTCTGGATGATTTCGAAAACAAACCGATTATTGTACGGAGTTCAAGTCTGTTGGAAGACCGATTCGGATTTGCCTTTGCGGGAAAGTATAAAAGTTTATTCTTGGCAAATCGCGGTTCAAAAGGAGAACGATTAAATGCCTTAATGGACGCAATTGCCGAAGTCTATGCATCCGTTTTTGGTCCCGACCCGATTTTATACAGAAAAGAAAAAGGTTTGATTGACTTTCACGAAGAGATGGCGGTGATGGTTCAGGAAGTTGTCGGAACGAACGTTGCGAATTATTTTCTTCCCTCTTTTGCCGGAGTTGCATTTAGTAATAATGAGTTTCGATGGTCTCCGCGCATAAAACGTGAAGATGGTTTGCTTCGAATAGTTGCGGGACTCGGAACACGTGCCGTTGACCGTTTGAGTGATGATTATCCTGTGTTACTCTCACCCGGGCAACCGAACATCAGAGTAAATGTTTCGCCCGAAGAAATGGTGAAATATTCTCCTCGTAAAATTGATGTCATCAATCTCGAAAAAAATACATTCGAAACCATTCAAACAGAAAAACTTTTCAAAATGTTTGGTAATGAATATCCTTCTGCAGAACATATTGTTTCAGTGTATAGCGATGAACACGTTACAACGAAATCCCGATTTCATCTTGATTTCGAAAATGATGAACTGGTCATAACCTTCAGCGGTCTGTTCGCAAATACACCGTTCGTAAAACAAACGAAACTCATTATGGATTCTCTTAAAGAAAATATGGGAATTCCGGTGGATGTGGAATTTGCTTCGACGGGAAAAGATTTTTACCTCCTGCAATGCCGACCGCAGAGTTTTTCAAAAGATAGTTTGCCTTCTCCGATTCCAAAAGATATTCCACACAAGGAAATTTTGTTCTCCGCAAAAAAATTTATCTCGAACGGTAAAGTCCCCGATATTACTCACATTGTTTATGTTGACCCGAATGAATATCAGTTGCTCGATACACTCGCTGACTTAAAATCTATTGGAAGAGTTATTGGAAAATTAAATGTGCTTTTACCGAAGCGACAATTTATTTTAATGGGTCCGGGAAGATGGGGAAGCAGAGGAGATATTAAACTTGGAGTGAATGTTACGTATTCCGACATCAGCAACACAGCGATGTTAATTGAAATAGCAAAATCGGAAGGGAATTATGTTCCGGAATTATCCTTCGGGACACATTTCTTTCAGGATTTAGTTGAGTCGTCCATTCGATACTTACCGTTATATCCCGATGAACAAAATGTGATTTATAATGAAGCCAAGTTGAAAAGTTCGAAGAATTTACTCTCGCATCTGTTTCCGGAATTTTCACTGCATCAAAATGTGGTAAAAGTAATTGACGTAAAAAAAGAATGTGAAGGAAAAATTCTGAAAGTTCTTATGAATGCAGAACTTGAAGAAGCCGTTGCATTTTTCGATTTTCCAAGTCTATCAGGCAGAGAGGAAAAAAATACAAGCGTGGAGGTCTCCGTGATTTCTGAAAATCACTGGCGCTGGAGATTAGCAATGGCAGAGAATATTGCGAAACATTTGAATTTTGATATGTACGGAGTAAAAGGATTATACATTTACGGAAGCGCAAAAAATGCAACCGCCGGCCCTGCGAGCGACATTGATTTGTTAGTACATTTTACAGGAACCGAAGCGCAAAAAGAACAACTTCTTATTTGGTTACACGCGTGGAGTGTTTGTCTTTCGGAAATCAATTATGTGAGAACCGGTTATCACACTGAAGGAATTTTGGATATTCATTTTGTCAGCGATGAAGATATAGAAAACAGAACAAGTTTCGCAATCAAAATAGGCGCAATCACTGATGCCGCGCGCCCGCTAAAAGTTGGATTAGAAAAAATTACACCGTAGAAATACTCCCTATAGCAAAAAATGGGGCGCTTTTACTACAAATTCAATTCCACCAACAACAAAAAAATTCCTCTACTCTGTTCATCTCGAAGAAATAAAATAATTGTATTTTTGCCCCGCATTTACAACATCAAGAATCGTGAAATACATTCCGCTTATCATTGTCTTATTTTTCTCAACAGAAGTTTTCGCACAAACTTCTCTGGAAGTTCATCCGCCATCACTGAATTTCGGTACCATTACAACGTCAACGCTGGATTCGGAATCAGTGTGGATTATCAATCCGTTTTCAACGCCCGTTTCGATTTTTTCCGCACAAAATTTTCATAGTGAATTTTCAATACGCGATACAAACTTCGCTCTTGCGGCGCAGGAAAGCATCAAACTGTTTGTGTATTTTTTTTCGAAACATAATCTTTCCTATCGCGATGTGTTTGTCATACAATCCGTTCCATCCTTCGGAGCAGTTTCCTTTTCAGTTTCCGCAAATGCAACCTATTCCGACGTTACATATTCGTTCACCCAAAACTTGCGCGATGAACCGCTGAAAATTGCGTTGCATCAATTCACCAAAAACCATACGTCGCTCGGGTACAATACTGCGCGCGATAACATGTTTGAATTTATTGACGACTACAACAGCGACGATACACTCGAATGTGTGTACACGGGTAGAAAAATTTTTGCAACCAACAGAGATGAAGCGCAAGCGCAAAACTTCAACACGGAACATACGTGGCCCCAAAGTTTTTTCAACGAAGCGGAACCGATGAAATCCGATTTGTTTCATCTGTTTCCAACGGATAACGATGCAAACAGTGCGCGTTCCAATTATCCGTTTGGTATTGTTGTCGCAAATACTACGTGGCAACAAGGCGGCTCGAAACTCGGAAGAAATTCTCAGAATCAGATTGTATTTGAACCGCGCGCGCTGCACAAAGGAAACGTTGCGCGTTCATTGTTGTATTTTGTTGTTCGTTACGACAGCAATTATGGAATGTTTCTTTCAAACACGCAGGAATCCATTCTGCGTTTATGGAATCGGCAAGATAGCGTTGATACACGTGAAAAACTTCGCAACAATCGCATCGCTTTATTTCAACAAAAACGCAATCCATTCATTGACCATCCGGAATTTGTTGAACGTATTTCCAAATTTTACGGAACGGCAACAACACCATTTGCCCCGGAAATTTTTGTTTCTGCTGATACAATCAATTTCGGTTTTCAAACCCCCGGAACATTTTCCACGCCGCGATATCTCATTATCGTCAACAGCGGAAATACACATTTAAGCATCATTTCGTATCAGTTGCGTACATCGTTTTTCTCCGTTTCCGAAATTATTTCCTCTGTTCCTGCCGATTCTTTCGTCCGCTGGAAAATCAATTTTTCACCGACGGAAACAGGTCAAGATTATTTCGATACACTTTCGATTGTTTCCAACGATGCTGATGAAAGTATTACCAATATTCACTTGCGCGGTACGACGATACTCACTTCCTCAGAAGTTGAAACAGCAATTCCTCCATCATTTTTTCTTGCGCAAAATTATCCGAATCCGTTTAATCCGGAAACGGTTATTCGTTATTCCTTATTCGTTAATAGTGTTGTTACGTTGAGAATTTATGATGTGATGGGAAAAGAAGTTGCAACAATCGTCAACGAAGACCTCTGTCCAGGAATCTATACAGCAACGTGGGATGCAAGCAGTTTTGCAGGTGGAATATATTTCTATCAATTGTCTTCCAATGGATTTCCTGAAACAAAAAAAATGATTTTGTTGAAATAGCCACAACCGTTCTACGATTCAATCCTAAGACACATAGAAAATTTTTCTCTCTGTGTCTTTTCTTTTTTAAAGATACAATTGGCGAAAGAAAAATTTCTCCCTAAATTTGTCCCGCCTTTAATAAAATATTTTTACACCTTTGGAATCCATACTACTATGAATATCATTTTTACAGTTCTTTTCCTCTTTCTTCTTTCCCTTTCTTCCTTTGCGCAATGGTCATCCGATCCAAACGAAAACTTGCACGTGTGCGATGTAAACGGCGAGCAAGTTCTTCCTAAAATTGGAAACACATCGGACAACGGTTGTTTTATTTCGTGGTTTGATAATCGTTCAAACGGTTATGCAGTATATCTTCAACGATTAAATGCGCTTGGCGAAAAACAATTTGCTGACGATGGATTGCTCGTGAGTAACTTTCCGCAATCGAGTTCGCTCGTTGATTGGGATATGACAGTTGACGATAGTGATTGCGCAATTATTGTTTTTACCGATGAACGAAGCGGCGGACCAATAAACCCTTTTGCATACAGAATTAGTAAAGAAGGAAATTTTCTTTGGGGAGATAGCGGCGTTTCGCTTTCTACTTCGCCAAGCACGTATCAGGCAAATCCGAAAGTTGTGCAAACGAGCGACGGCAATTATGTTGTTACGTGGATTTATGCATCGTCGCCAAATAAAATTGCAATGCAAAAAATTTCCCGTCCTGGATTTACTATGTGGGGCAATGACCCAATTTATCTTTCGGGAATTACCGGCGAACATTACACGTATCCAGATATTGTTGCTTCGGATAGCGGAAGCGTGATAATGATGTGGTCGGGATATACAGGTTCGTTTATTAATCCTCGAAACTATCATTTGTATTCGCAGAAATTTTCTGCGCTTGGAAATCCTGTATGGTCTGCAGAACCGGAAACAGTGTATGTCCTCGGAAGAGTTGCGGGATTTTATGTTCCGAAAATTTTTTCCGATGGAAATAACGGCGCATTTTATGTTTGGCACGACGATAGAAATCAAATAAACTTAACAACAGGATTTGTTCAACATTTTTCTGCGGAAGGAACCCCTCTTTTCCCGAGCAATGGCGTTGCTGGTTCGACAAACACATCGCAAAATCATTTCGACCCGATGATTGCGTATGATGCTTTGTCACAACAAACATATATGTTTTGGAAGGAAACAAACTCGTCGCAAAGTCAATTCGGAATTTACGGACAAAAATTTTCTGCGAACGGAACGCGCTTATGGAATGATGAAGGGAAAGTTTTTATTGCGCTCGGCGATAATAGTTCGGCGTACATTTCTGCGCAAGCATATGAAAATAATATCATTGTGTATTATGAAGAACTTCCGTTTTCAGGAGTAAATGATGTTATCAAAAGTTTTAAAATTGATTCGTCGGGAAATTTTTTGTGGAGTGGAAATATTCTTACGGTATGCGGCGTTGCAAGCGATAAATTGCGATTGAATGTTGCGCTGGGACAAAACGGAATGTCGAAACTTGTGTGGACGGATAAACGCAACGATGCCGGTGGATTGTATGCGCAGAATATCAACTTCGACGGAACGTTTGGAAATACTGTGGGCGTGAATGAACGAGAAAATAATTTTCCGTTACAATTTTGGTTGGAACAGAATTATCCGAATCCGTTTAATCCAATTACTGTTATTAGTTATCGGTTATCGGTGAATAGTTTTGTAACGTTGAAAGTATATGACATACTTGGAAAAGAAGTTGCAATACTTGTGAACAACACAGAAATGGAATCAGGTAAACACGAAGTTCAATTTGATGCAAGTAAACTTTCGAGTGGAATGTATTTTTACAAACTTTCAACAAATAAATTTTCCGCCGTGAAAAAAATGATTGTCGTTAAATAGATAAACAAATTTACATTTACCCGTTATGAAAAATCTTTTTCTTCTTTTACTCATCTTCGCTCCATGCTCTCCGCTCTTCGCCGAAGAATATTGGCAGCAACACGTTCACTACACAATTTCCTGCACACTCAACACCAGTGAACACACTATTGATGGAAGTGAAACGCTTGAGTACACCAACAATTCTCCCGACACGCTGAAAGAAGTGTATTTTCGTTTGTATTGGAATATTTTTACGTACGGAAGTTACGCGCAACAAACACAACTGCAACATAAAAGTTTTTTGAAAGATTCTTCCGGCGGAATTTGGTTGAGTAAATTTGCTTTGAAAGAAAATGGCAAAGAAAAAAAACTTGAATATGAAATTGATAATACTATTCTTCACGCAACACTTCCATCACCGCTTTTGCCAAACGAAAAAATAACGTTTGCAATTGATTGGAAAGAAAAAATTCCAACGACCGGAAGACGAACAGGGCACGTTGGGCGCGATTACAATATTGCGCAATGGTATCCGCAAATAGCAACGTATGACAAATTCGGTTGGCATCGCGACCAGTATATCGGTGCGGAATTTCATAACGAGTTCGGAACGTTTGATGTGAACATTACATTACCGAAAAGTTTTATCGTCGGGTACAGCGGAACACTTTTAAATCCCGAAGAAGTTCTTCCCGATTCTGCAATTCAAAAACTGAAAGCGAACGAAAGCAATGATTCAACAGTGAACATTCTCGATTATTCGCAGAGAGAAATTCCGAAAGAAGATACAGCGCTCGTTACGTGGAAATGCCGCATTGATACTGCGCGTGATTTTGCGTGGAGCGCAAATGAAAAATATATTTGGGATGTTGCGCATTGGAACGGAATAACAATTCACGCTTTGTATTTCGACGACAAAAAAGAATTTTGGAAACGCGATGCGGAATACGGACGACACGGAATAAAATTTTTCAGCGAACATTTTGGAATGTATCCATATCCAAACGCATTTTGTGTTGAAGGAGTAATCGGCGGAGGAATGGAATATCCGGGAATTGTTTTTCTCGGACATATCGGCGATGAAGTTTCCACGTCATTGTATGATGTTACCGTTCACGAGTTCGGTCACGAATGGTATCCGATGATGATGAGCAACAACGAAACGGAATTTGCGTTTATGGATGAAGGGTTCAACACGTTCATCACTACTCTTGCGCACGAAGATTTTTACGGACGATATAACAATTCGTATTTCTGGAAATCTTCTATTCAGAAATTTTTCGCTTTTCCAAACACCGACGAGCGCGAAGATAATTATCGTGGATATATGAACATTGCAAAACTTGGCGTGGAAGAACCGGTTGCAACACACGCTGACCATTGGGACGAAACAATCGGAAGCGGAACTGCATTTTATCCGAAAACTGCAAACGTAATGTTTATGCTGCAATATGTGTTGGGAGATTCCGTCTTTGCAAAATTGATGTTGAAATATTATGAGCGATGGAAATTCAAACATCCGTATCCTGAAGATTTTTATGCGCTTGCAATGGAAGTAAGCGGCAACAGAGATTTGCGTTGGTTCTTCGATGAATGGTTTCACCGAACGTACACCTGCGATTATGCGCTCGATTGCGTTGATGCGGAAAAAATAAATGTTGACGGAAAAGAAATGTACCGCACGAACATTGTTGTAAGAAAAATCGGAAGAGCAATTATGCCGCTCGATATTGAATTGGAACTTGCGAACGGAACGAAAGAAACAGTTTTTATTCCCGTTGAAAAGTGGATGAATAACGAAACGGAACAAACTATTACAAAAGATTTTTCTGCAAAACCAATTAGCGGAGAAATCAATCCCGATAAGCGCATTGCTGACATCAATCGTTTGAACAATACGTGGAGAAAATTTCCAGCACGATTTGATTTTGACAACACAACGTTTTCTATTATGCCGATTTACGAGTATTCATTTCGTTGGAGACCTTCGCTGTGGTTCAATGATATTGACGGTATGAAACTCGGCGGAAAAATGTTCGGAAGTTATTTGAATGATATTCATTCGTTCAATGCGTGGAGTTGGTTTGGCGTGAAAAGTCAGCACGTGGATTACGATGTTTCATACTCAACGATTTTGTATGAGTTGCTGAAATGGTCATCTATTTCGCTGCGAAGTTATACGATTGACGGAAGACAAAGTGAAAGCGCAAGTTGGAATGTTTTGTTTGGGAAGCATTATTCCTATCCGCCGACGCATACAATCAATTTTTCCGTTTCGCGTTTTCAACTTGTCGATTCTAATTATCTCGTAGCACGAAATTGGGACAAAGGGAAATTGACGCGAATGATTGCGCGATATTTTTACTCCAATCGTTACAACAACGAAAGTTTTACGTTCACGACTGCGTTTGAAAGCGATGTTCTGCAAAGCGATTATCGGTATAACAAAATTTTTGCGCAAGTAACAGATGTCTATAATTTGCCTTTGAACATTCGCTTTGGTTTTCGATTGTTCGGGGGAATTGCAAGTGGCAACATTCCGAAACAAACAAAAACATATCTCGCAAGCGGCAATCCCATTGATGAAATGAATGCAGATTTGTTGCGCAGTCGAGGAACACTACCTGATTCGTTACGAATACATTCGCTGCAACCGGGAGGAGGAAATTTGCGCGGCTATTTCAATCAAAATATTCCGAGCAAACGAACACTTGCAACCAATATTGAACTTCGTTTTCCCGATGCAGTTCCGTTTTTACCGATGGGAAGAATTCCTGCGCTCGGTTCGCTGTTTTCTAAATTCAGCAGCGTTTTATTTTTCGATGGCGCAAGAGTTTCAGAAAACAATTCTCTTCTTCCGAACCAATTTATTTACGATGCAGGAATTGGAATTCGCTTTGCACAAATTCCATCACAGACTAATTTATTTTCTTCGATTGGG
>VGWC01000055.1 GCA_016873775.1 Ignavibacteria bacterium
GTATAGGAATTCTGTTGATAAAATTTTTGTGGAGAAGGAAAAAGCAATATGAACATTTTAGATTTTATATTTTACATTTTAAATTTCGCATTTGTCCGTACGTTTCAATATAAAATATCAAATGTAAAATGTAAAATTGTTTTGATTTTACTCGTAGTTTTCTGTTCGTCGTTGGCTGGTTTTTCTCAATCCACTCGTTCATTGATTAATGATGGAAATGCTCATTTCAAAAAAGAAAAATACACCGATGCGGAAATTTCTTATCGTAAATCATTAGAAAAAGATAAATCGCAACCGTACGGAAATTACAATTTGGGAAATGCGTTGTTGAAGCAGCAAAAAACGGATGAAGCATTGCAACAATATCAAGATGCGATTTCTAAAGCGAAAGATGATGACGTAAAATCGAATGCGTATTACAATATGGGCAATGCATTTGTTGAATCAAAAAAATATCCCGAAGCAATTACATCGTACAAAAATGCATTGAAACTTAATCCCGATGATAACGACGCGAAATATAATCTTTCATACGCGTTGAAAATGCTTCAACAAGAACAGCAGAAGCAACAACAAGATAATAAAGACAAAGACGATAAAGATCAGGAGAAGAAAGATCAACAGCAACAAAATCAACAAGACCAGAATCAAAATCAGCAGCAACAAAACGACCAGCAAAAACAAGAACAACAGAAACAGCAACAACAGGAAGCACAACAAGACCAAACAAAGCAACAACAAGCCCAACAAGCGCAAGCAAAAAAAGATGACGAAAAGAAAATGAAGAAAGACCAAGCCGAAGCGATTTTGAATCAGTTGAAAAACAACGAAAAGAAAATTCAAAAAGATTTGCGCAAACAACCGGCGCGAGATAGTAAGGTGGAGAAAGATTGGTGATGCCGATTTTACATTTTAAATTTTACATTTTACATTTGAAAAAATTACGAATGACAAATGACAAATTACTAAAGACTGTCATTGGTCATTGGTCATTAGTCATTTGTTTCTGCTTGCTCTATGCTCTATGCTCTCCGCTCTCTGCATTTGCACAAAATTTTTCTGCTTCTGTTGATAAAAATGTTGTGCAGCAAGGAGAACAATTTACATTGACACTCTCGCTTGAAGGTTCTTCAAGTGCAAGTAATTTGCGGCTTCCTGAAATGGCTAATTTTATGATTCTTTCCGGACCGAATCAATCAACAAATATGCAATGGGTGAACGGACGAGTTTCGCAATCGGTTTCGTTCACATACATTTTGCAACCTCGTGATGTTGGAAAGTTTTCGATTCCTTCTGCAACAATAAACGTCGGTGGAAAAAATTTACAAACACAACCGATTTCGATTGAAGTTACCAAAGGTGCGCCGCCGCAAAAGAAACAGCAAAATCAACAAGACCAAAACGCAAGCGTCGAGCAACAAATCAGAGATAATCTTTTTTTACGCGCGGTTGTTGATAAGGCAAAAGTTTTTCAGGGAGAACAAATTACCGTTACGTGGAAAGTGTACACACGCGTGAATATTGTGAATTATCAACTTTCCAAGCAAGCATCAATCCCCAATGCATGGACGGAAGATTTGGAAATTGCGCAACAAGTTTCTTTGACACGCGAAGTATATGAAGGAAAACAATGGAACGTTGGCGTGTTGAAGAAGACGGCAATTTTTCCAACGCAAAGCGGGACGATGGAAATCAATCCGCTTGAAGTGGAATGTGTTGTGCAAGTGCAGTTGCGACGACAGTCGAATAATCCGTTCGACCAATTTTTCAACGACCCGTTTTTTGGTAATGTGCAAAACGTGAATTACAAAACCGCATCCCAAAAACTAAAAATCGAAGTAATGCCCTTGCCACAAAATGCGCCGACTTCATTTAAAGGAAACGTTGGCGTGTTCAAAATGGATGCGCAAGTAACGAAAGACAACGTGCAAACGAATGAAGCGGTTTCACTCAAAATAAAAATCAGCGGAACGGGAAATGTTCGTTTGATTGAATCGCCGAACGTTGTTCTACCAAATGATTTTCAAAAATTTGACCCGAAGACAAACGAAGACGTGAATCGCAAAGGAGATATTGTTTCGGGAACAAAAGCGTTTGAGTACATAATGATTCCGCGTTTCCCCGGAAAGAAAACCGTTGCGCCGTTTGAGTTTTCTTATTTCGATACAAAGAAAAAAGATTATGTGCGTTTGATTTCACCGCAATTCGATTTGCATGTAGAAGGAAAAGCGACGGAACAAGTTTCATCGAACATTTCATCGCTCTCGAAGGAAAATGTTGCATTGTTGAATAAAGATATTCGTTTCATCAAAACATCGAGCGGAAGTTTTTCGCAACGCGGAATGTATTTTTATCAAACTCCAATGTTTCTTGCTTCGCTTGCGTTACCGTTTTTCAGTTTTGTAGCGTTTGTTGTTTTGCAACAGCGAAGAATAAAAATGAATGCCGATTTGGTTTCGTTGCGTTCGCGAAAAGCAAGCAAAGTTGCGGATAAACGATTGAACGCAGCAAATCAATTTTTCAAACAGCAAAAGAAAGAAGAATTTTACGCCGAAGTTTCTCGCGCGTTGTGGGGATTTGTCGGTGATAAGTTTGCCATTCCACAAGCGGGAATTTCGATGGAAAATGTTTTGCAAAAACTTTTAGAAAAAAATGTTGCAGAAGATGTGCGCATGAAATTCAAACAAACGATTGAACAATGCGAGTTTGCACGGTACGCGCCTTCAACGGATGTATCCGCAGAGATGGAACGAACATACAGCGAAGCAAAAACGACGATTGAAAGTTTGGAGAAAATTGTATGAGGGTTTTACATTTTATACTTCACATTTTGCATTTAGCATTTGAACGCTCGAAGCAATATAAAATATCAAATGTAAAATGTAAAATTCTTTTCTTGCTCCTCGCTCCATTCTCCCTGCTTCACGCTCAAACAAGCGAAGATTTTTTTCAAAAAGGAAATGAATTATATCGTCAGGGAAAATTTGCTGAAGCGATTTCTTTTTACGAAAAAGTTTTGAAGAAAAACGAAGAAAGCGGTGAACTTTATTTCAATTTGGGAAATGCGTATTACAAAATGAATGATCACGCACGGGCAATATTAAATTACGAACGAGCGATAAAATTTTCTCCGAACGATGAAGCATTGAATGTAAATTTACAACTTGCGAATTTATACGTTACGGATAACATCGAACCGATTCCTTCGCCGTTTTATTGGGAAATGTGGAACGCAATAAAAAGTTATTTTTCCGTAAATCAACTTTCGTGGTTTGTCGTGTGGTTTTTTATTGCTTTGCTTGGTTCGATTGCAATTTTTCTCTACACGCGAAGTTTTCTTTTAAAGCGTCTCTTTCTTATTTTTAACATAATTTTTTTATTTCTTCTTGTTTGTTCAACAACAATTTTAGTCGGTAACGCACTTGAAGGAACTTCTCAGCGGTTTGCTGTTGTTCTCACAGACGTTGTGAACGTAAAAACAACTCCCGACGATAATAGCGGTGATGCGTTTGTAATTCATCGTGGAGTAAAAGTTCGTTTGCTCGATACTGTTGGCGATTGGCGGGAAATAAAACTTGCCGATGGGAAAGTCGGATGGATGCGGGAAAAAGAGTTTGAGGAAATTTAGTTTTTTCGTTTGTTCGTTTGCTGGCTAGTTAGTTTTAAGAACAATGAAAGAACGAGCAAACGAACTAACCAATTAAACAAACAAACGATTATGCATATACAATATTTAAAAGATAATTCTGGAAATAAAACTTCGGTGATTATTCCGTTGGAAGAATGGGAAAAGTTTCAAGTGCAATTCAAAAAATTGCAAGGGAAACAAGAAACACCGAAATCAAAAAATGGAATACACAAAGAAAAAAAACATCCGAAAGCCGGTTGTATGAAAGGTACATTCATTCTGTCGCCGGATTTTGATGAACCGTTGGAAGATTTCAAAGAGTATATGGAATGAATTTACTTCTTGATACTCACGCATTTATTTGGCTTGTTGAAAATGATAAACAACTTTCTTCAAAAGCAAAATCAATTGTGGAAGAAACATCGAATGCCAATTTCATCAGCATTGCATCTCTTTGGGAAATTGCAATTAAAGTGAGTTTGAGAAAAATAAAACTACAACACTCCTTTGAGAAAACTATTGCAATGATAAATGAAAATGGATTTGAGTTACTCAATATTTCTACCGAACATACTATGGAAGCAAGTAAACTAAAATTTCACCATCGCGATCCATTTGATAGAATGCTTATTGCACAAGCGAAAGTTGAGAAAATGACAATTGTGGGAAAAGATGAACACTTCGATAAATACAAAGTGAAACGGATTTGGTAAATGCAAGTTAATTCGGTTTTAAATTTTAGATTGAAATAAAATTATGAATTACAACGCAATCAATATTGACCCGGAAATTCTTGGTGGAACTCCCGTTTTCGTTGGAACTCGTGTTCCGATTCAAGCAATGTTTGATTATTTGGAAGACGGAGAACCATTAGAAGAATTTTTGGAAAACTTTCCTACCGTTTCTAAAGAGCAAGCGATAGAAGTGTTGCATCTCGCAGAAAAATTCATCACGTCAGAAAAAGTACTTGATGAGAATTTTGCTTGACGAGAACCTTCCAACGAAATTAAAATTTGATTTTGGAAACGAACACGAAATCAAAACAGTTCGAGAAATGAAGTGGAATTGAAAAAAGAATGGCGAACTTCTTTCGTTAATGGTGCAAAATGGGTTTCAAATTTTTATTACAATGGATAAGAATTTGCAACATCAACAGAATGTGAGAAAATTTCCAATCACAGTTTTTGTTTTGAAGGCAAGAAATAATAAACATCAAACAATTCAACCGTACATTGCAAAAGTAACAAAACTATTACAAATGGAATTACATAACGGAATAATAGAAGTAAATTTATAATTCGATTGCGACACAACAATTTTTTAATTTAGAACATTACACATTATAATACTAATCTATGTCAATTAACGTACAAAATTTGACGAAAGCATACGGCACGAAAAAAGCCGTTGATGATATTTCGTTCGATGTGCATTCGGGAGAAATCGTCGGATTTCTTGGACCGAACGGTGCGGGAAAAACTACGACGATGCGTATCATCACGGGTTTTCTTGCGCCAACAGACGGAACCGCGAAAGTCGAAGGTTTCGATATTCACGAACAACAACTCAATGTTCGCAAAAGCATCGGGTATTTGCCGGAACACAATCCGCTGTATCTTGATATGAACGTGCTCGATTATCTTGAATATGCCGCGCAATTGCAAAACGTCGAGAAAGGAAAAATTCCACATCGCATTCGCGAGATGGTTGGAATGTGTGGACTTTCATCCGTCAAACATCTCGACATCGGGCAACTTTCCAAAGGATTTCGTCAGCGTGTTGGACTTGCGCAAGCAATGATTCACGACCCGAAAGTGATGATTCTCGACGAGCCAACTTCTGGGCTTGACCCGAATCAAATTGTCGAAATCAGAAATCTCATTCGTCAAGTGGGAAAAGCGAAAACGGTTTTGCTTTCTACACACATTCTTCCGGAAGTTGAAGCAACGTGCGACAGAGCATTGATAATCAGCAATGGAAAAATTGTCGCAAACGGAACGACGAAAGAATTGCAAACACAATTTCAAGGAAGCGCAAACGTGTATTTGGAAATTGAACGCGATGACAATGCTACGCGCGACGTTCTCGAAATGCAATTGAAACAAATTTCTTCAATTGAAAATGCAGTATGCACTCACGAACTCGATGCATCGCTTTCATTCAAACTTACTGCGGCAAAAGATTCCGATATTCGCAAACAAGTGTATCAATTTTGCGTACAAAAAAAATTATCGTTACTCGAACTTCACAGCGAACAAACTTCTCTCGAAGATGTTTTCCACCAATTAACAACCGAAAAAAACTAATGAATAATATCAAAGCAATTTTTAGTAAAGAACTTCGTTCATTTTTTGATTCGCCAGTAGCATACATTGTTATTGTAGTATTTCTTGGGTTACTCGGATGGTTTTTTACGAGTAGTTTATTTCTTGCAAACGTTGCATCATTACGAACTGTATTTGAAATGACTCCGTTCTTTTTGTTGTTCTTCGGTCCAGCGATGACGATGCGATTAATTTCCGAAGAGAAAAAAGGCGGAACGCTCGAGCTTCTCGTAACAAAACCAATTATGGAATACGAAATCGTTGTAGGAAAATTTCTCGCAACCTGGATGTTGTTTTTCGTAACGCTTCTTCCAACGCTCGTGTATTTTCTGACGATTTCATTTCTCGGAAAAGTTGATATGGGACCAATCGTCGGCGGTTATATCGGGCTAATGTTGGTTGGCGGTGTATTTCTTTCGCTTGGCGTTCTTGGTTCATCGCTTACGGAAAATCAAATCGTTGCGTTCATTGTCAGTTTTCTGATTGTGTTCGTGCTGTTTATTTTCGATAAGATACTAATGTATTTTCCGGGAAGCATCGCAACAATTTTAGAATATCTTGGCGTGGATTATCATTTCTCCAACATCGCTCGCGGCGTTATTGATACTCGCGATTTAGTGTATTACTTTTCGATGATGGCGGTTTCTCTGATGATTGCTTCGGTGATGTTGGAAAAGAGAAAGTGGTAAGCGAATTTTAGATTTTAGAAATCTGATTTTAGATTGAAGAATTATGAATTTGAAAACCGAACAATTTCTTGACAATTTTTTCTTTACTAATAGTGAACCAAAACTTTATAGTACTGGCGTACGACTTGTTCCTATGGAAATAAAACGAAGAAACAAAAAACGATTTGTTTGGGTTGTTGAAGATTTTTGTGATGAAACATATGACGATAAAGGAAAGTTGGTTATGGCAAAAGAATATGCTGATTCTGTTGAATGATTGATTCAGAAAGACCAAGAGTAATTTTTAAAACTTCAAAATAAAATTTATATGACATTACATTTAGAATATCTCATAGACGAAAAAGGAAAACAAAAATCAGTTGTCATTCCACAAAAAGAGTGGAACTACTTTCAAACTGATTATCATAAGACGAAGAAAAAATTGGAAGTGCTTTTGGGAATCCAAGAAGCATTACGGGAAGTAAAAGAAATTCAATCTGGAAAAAAGAAAGCGAAAACACTTCAAGAAGTTTTGGATGAACTATAAAATCATCACAACAAGTAACTTCGAGAAGGAATTAAAACGATTAACGAAAAAATTCCCTTCTCTCAAAGTCGAAGTTGCGGAATTGCAAACACAATTATTTGAAAATCCATTTCTTGGAACTCCAATTGGAAAAAACTCTTTTAAGATTCGTCTTGCAGTAAAAAGCAAAGGGAAAGGGAAAAGCGGCGGAATGAGAGTAATAACTTACATTCAGATTGATGTACTTGTTGATGATTTATCAAATATATTTATGCTTTCAATCTTCGATAAATCGGAAATGCAAAATATCTCTGATGAAGAATTGCAACGGCTAATAAACATTGTAAAGAACTAATGCTACTTGGAAACGAAAGCCAAAATCATTGAAAAAAGTTTTAAGTGAAATCTGAATCAAATAACGATTTTTAGAATTATGACAAACGCTTTACTTCACAAAAAAATAGATTCACTTCCCGAGCAAATAAAATCGGAAGTGATGCACTATCTTGATTTTCTTTTACAAAAGAAAAATAATTCATTGAAAAAGAAACGCTCAAAAGCAGGATTTCTCAAAGGTACTTTTGTTATGAAAGAAAACTTTGATGAACCATTGGAAGATTTTAAAGAGTATATGGAATGAATCTTTTATTGGATACTCACGCAATCATTTGGTATGCAGAAAATGATAAACGACTTTCTTCAAAAGCGAAAAAACTTATCGAAGACGAAACGAATAATGTTTATATCAGCGTTGCATCATTTTGGGAAATTGCAATCAAGACAAGTTTGAAAAAATTAGAAATGAAACTTTCTTTGAAAACAATTATCGAGCGATACACTGAGAGCGGATTTGAATTACTTACAATATTACCGGAACATACATTAGAAATTTTGAAACTTTCATTCCATCATCGCGACCCGTTTGATAGAATGTTAATTGCGCAATCATCGGTTGAAAAATATACTCTCGTGAGTAAGGATGAAATTTTCGATAACTATCATATAAAAAGAATTTGGTAAAACAATTTTACAAAGAAATTTAGAAAACCTATGAACACAAAAAATCAAACATTAATGCGAGTTGCCTTGATTGTCGGCATACTCATTTTTATCAACATTATTTCCATTCGTATTTTTTCGCGATTCGATTTAACGGAAAGCAAAGCGTACACACTTTCTGATGCGAGTAAAAATTTGGTGAAAAATTTGGACGATAAATTTATTGCCAAAGCATATTTCACCAGCGATTTACCCGCGCCGTATAACAACAATCGCCGTTACTTGCAAGACCAACTTGACGAGTATCGCGCATACTCGAAAGGAAATTTTCAATACGAATTTATTGACCCGTCGGGAAAAGAAGATGTGGTTAAAGAAGCACAGAAATACGGTATTCCTGAAGTACAGGTGCAAGTGGTGAAGGAAGACAAAATGCAAATCGAAAAAGCATTGATGGGAGTTGTGTTTTTGTACGGCGATAAAAAAGAAGCGATTCCCGTTGTGCAGAAACTTGACCAATTGGAATATGACATTTCACTAAATATCAAAAAGTTAACACAAACTGAGCAAAAGAAAATTGGAATTCTTTCCGGACACGATGAACCCACGTCGGACAAAATTAAAGAACTCAATCAACTTCTTTCGGAACAATATGAAGTTACGCCGGTTTCGCTTGCAAACGGAACAGCAATTCCCGATGATATTGCTGCATTACTTGTAATCGGACCGAAAACAAAATTGCAAGATTGGGAATTGTATTTCATTGACCAATATATAATGAAAGGTGGAAAAGTTGCGTTCTTCGTCAATAAAGTTACTGCGAATTTGCAGCAGCAATTCGGACAAGCGCTTGATGTAAATTTGGATAAATTACTCGAAGCGTATGGTGTTCGCGTGAATACCGATATGGTACGTGATGTTCGTTGCGCAAATATTACCGTGCAGCAGCAAGCTGGATTTATGGTGTTCAACACGCAAGTACCGTTTCCGTATTTGCCTGTTGCATCGGAATTCAATCCAAGTAATATTATTGTAAAAAATTTGCAACCGGTGTTGTTTTATTTTGTGAGTTCGATTGATACATCGCTTGCGGCGAAGAAAAATGTTTCGCTCAGCGTTTTACTTTCGTCATCGAATCAAAGCGGGCGAATGCAAAATGTTTTTCCCATTAATCCGAATATGCAATTCACGAAAGATATGTTCCAAGAGCCGCATTTACCACTTGCAGTTTCAGTGGAAGGAAATTTGACAAGTGCGTTTGAATCAATCAATCCGGAACTGGATTCAACTACTCAAGGGAGAATTGATTTTTCTCAAAAAGTAACCTCAAGCACGAATTCAAGAATTGTTGTTATTGGTGATGGCGATTTTGTCGTGAATGAAACCGGAGGAAGTGAAACGAATGCTTTGTTTGCTGGAAATCTTACCGACTGGTTAATTGATGAAGTTGGACTTACGACAATTCGGAGTCGAGAAGCAGGTAATAAGCCGCTTGACGAAATAGAAGCCGGAACAAAAGCAATGGTGAAAGGAATCAATCTTGCTGTTCCGCCGCTTCTCATTATTCTTTTTGGCGTTATGCGATGGAGAATGAAAATTCTTCGCCGGAAACGTTTGGAAATGGCAGCGTAATTCAATTAAAAGTTAAAAGTGAAAAATGTTATTCTTCTGCATACCATCTGCGAAAACATCAGCAAGCATTTGCGAGAAATATTTTCGCGCAGATGGTACGCAGATTTTCTTCGCTGATGTATCGCTGATTGTTTTGGAAACTTCAATCGAAAAATAAAATCTCAACTACTCATATACTCAATATCTCAACTACTTTTCATTTATGAAAAAATCAAATTTACTTCTTATTATAGCATTTGTCGTTTTATTTGCAATCACGCTTTTGTACTTAATGCCGAGAGGAGAACGGGAAGCAACGTATTCGCTTGATAAAGTCAACATTAAATTCGATTCAGCAGCAATTACGAAAATTGAAATCAAACGTAACGAATCAGATAAATCTGTTTCTCTTGAACTCGTTGATTCAAAATGGAAAATTACATCACCGATAAATTATCTCGCGGATGCTTCTTCTGCACAAAGAATTATAGATGGCGCGGCGAAGTTTAAAATTTCATCTCTCATTTCGAATAATCCTGGAAAACAAAAACAATTTCAAGTTGATGATTCAAGCGGAACACAAGTAACCATTACAGAGAAAGGCGGAAAATCAACAACAATGATTCTCGGAAAAACCGGTGCAACATATTCAGAAATCTATGTTCGAATGCAAAAATCAATGGACGTGTATCTCGCAGAAGGATTTGATTCCTATTCGCTGAATAAGAATGTAAAAGATTGGCGCGACAGAACAATTTACAAAACAGAGCGCGATTCCATTAAAGTGATTACAATCTCATCTGTTGCCAAAGATGAAAAAAAGAAAACTTTAACTCCTGAAGAATTTACTATGGTGAAAGACAGTGCCAATTGGAAAATAGAAAACGATTCAGTTGATATGAATAACGTAAATTCCTTACTTGGTGCACTCTCAAATTTCCGATGCGATGATTTCGTAGACAGCAATATTACATTCTCTGAAATACTTGGTTCCGTAAAAGTAAAAAGCAATTCTCCTGCAGGAATCGAAGAAACCGCATTGATGTTTTATCCAATGGAAAATGATTCGATGAAATATTATGTTCGAACTTCATCATTATCTCAAGTATTTCAAGTATCAAAATGGACAGTGCAAAACCTGATAAAGAAAAGAAGTGATTTTCTTATAGAAGTAAAAAAGTAATAAACAGGTTTTCTCTAAAAAAAATACCTATTTAAAAATTTTATCATTGTTTCTTTGATAGGTTTCTACACTCGTTCCAACTGATACATCTCAGATAAATATTCTATCCACTGATTAGCAATTTTTTCCATCACCGTATTTGCTTTTAAACGCGATGATAGGTGCTTAAAATCAACATCATCCATACATTGGTCTTGATTGTAGCAACTGAAAATAAATTCTTCCTTTCCAGTTTTTTGGTCAATGTGCCGCTGTAAACATTGCGCGCATATTGCTTTCATCATACATTGCATAGGTGAATTAATGGAAGCGATACCGACGTGCTGTTCGTTCAAAAACGGTTTCAATATGGAATGACGAGCCGAAGTTACCGCCGCCATCATTTTATCCGAACCGATTGCTATGATACGTGTTGCATCGTGGAGCGGAATCATAATTTCACCGAGTTCGTTTTTTGCATAGGCAAGCATCGCTTGAACGATATTTCCTACAAATGATTTATCTTGTTTTCGATGTAGTGAAATCGGTTCGCCGCTATCAACGCTGTATACAACGACATCCGTGTACGCTTCAATTTCCTCTTGTTTGAATACATCTTCTTTCTTTTTATAACCAGCAAAATAAATTACCTTATTATTTTTTTCTTTCATTGCTTTTGCAATGGAAAACAACACGGCATTTCCTAAACCTCCTCCAAGTAAGAGCGCCGTTGTGTTTTCAGGAATTTCTGTTGGTGTTCCCGTTGGTCCCATTAAAACAATTCGTTGCCCGGGTTGTAACATTCCACACATTTTTGAACTTGCTCCCATTTCGAGAATAATCATACTCAGTAATCCTTTCTGTGTATCTACCCACGCGCCGGTAAGTGCAACTCCTTCCATCATCAATAACGTATCTTCAATTTTTTTTGCATCGCGCTCGTAATTCTGTAATCGAAAAAATTGCCCTGGCAGAAATTGTTTTGCCGCAATTGGTGCGTGAACAACTACTTCGATAATCGAAGAAGTCAAACGTTCAACTTTTACGACGTATGGTTTTAATGCGTTGTCAAGTGTTACTGCAAATGCTTTCCATTCGTTGTCGTTATTGCCATTCGAATGAAATTTATCAATATGTTCAAATAATGCAAGCACTTTTTTATATCCCGCTTTTGCAGAAGACATTGCTTTCACGATGTTTCCTTCGTATGCAGGATGATTATCGCCGTAAAACGTTACGTATTTTCCGTTTCGCTCGTACGATGTGAAAAATCCGATTTCTCCTTTTTTCGTTTGAAGGAGTTCCTGTTTTGCATTTTTAAAAACATCGAAACTTTGAAAAAATTCTCCCCATTCATCAAGTTGAAAAGTTCCGGGGTGTTCTCGTTCGTACATAATATTCGGTACGGTTCCAGCAGCGACAAATACGCTTTTAGCTTTAATGCGAACTGATTCATTGGTTGTTTTCCATTTTCCGTTTTCATTGTTCATTTTTTCAAAAATTAGTTCACTCACGGCACCGTACTCATCCTCAATTGCTTCAACAGGACTCATTTTTTCCACAAAGAAAATTCCTTCTTCGAGACCTTTAATTATTTCTTCGTGATTCAAACGATACGCAGGCGAATCGTTGATACTCTTTCTGTAATAAATATGCACTCCGCCAAATGCGCGAAGCAACGGAATAAAATTTGGTTGTTCACCGTTTTCACTTGCACGACACCGCTCATTTTCCAATGCATTTGCGTGAAGCAAAAATGTTTCTAGTATTTGTTTTTCTTCCTTATCAAAAAGTATATCAATGTTTTCTTTGCCGTAAATAGCGCAGAGTTGTCCATATCGTTTTTTTATTTTTTCAACTTGAATCGGATAATATGCCATTACTTCCGTTGCAGTATCAATTGCCGTAAGCCCTCCACCAATTACGATAGCAGGAAGTTGAATTTGCAGATTTGCCATCGAATCTTTTTTTCCTGCGCCTGTTAATTGAAGTGCCATTAAAAAATCGCTCGCTTTTCTGATGCCTCGAATCAAATTATTTTTCATCGAAACGAACGTTGGTTTTCCTGCGCCTGTTGCAAAACAAACGTGATCGAAACCTAAATCCCATGCATCTTCAACGGTAAGAGTTCCGCCGAATCGCACGCCATCGTACACACGAAAACGTTCGCGTCGAAGGAGATTCAAATAAATCACAGTAAGAAAATTTTTATCCCAACGAACAGTAATCCCGTATTCAGAAACACCACCGAATCCAAGATAAATTCGTTCACTTAAGTTTTGCGTAAGAGAAGAAAAATCCTTTATCGGTGAAAAAGGTACTATATCGTTTCCGACAAGTTCTGTTGGAAGTGATTCTATCTTCAAACCGTCAACACCTACAACGCCAAAACCTTCGTTCAACAAATAGTGTGAGAGTGTGTATCCTGCTGGTCCTAAACCAACGACGAGAATTTTTTTTCCATTATACGGAAGAGCAAACGGTCGCTCAATATTTAAGGGATTCCACCGAGTAAGTAATGAATAAATTTCAAATCCCCACGGCAAATGAAGAACATCTGTAAGGATGCGCGTTTCGATTTGAGGAATATTTACGGGCTCTTGTTTTTGGTAAATACATGATTTCATACAATCATTGCAAATGCGATGACCTGTTCCGGGACACATTGGATTATCAATTGCAATGATAGCGAGCGCTCCAATTATATCCCCTCGCTGTTCTACAAGGTGCGATTCTGAAATTTTCTGTTCGAGCGGACATCCTTTTAGTTCGTAGTCGAGAGGATTTTTTTTTAATACATTATTTTCGTGAAATCCTTTCGAACATGAATCTTTTTCTCTCTCATGACAAAAAATACAATAATCAACTTCGTTTAATGTTTCTCGCAGCGAATAGCGTGTATCTGTGAGGTCAAAACCGTTACGGCGCCGGTAGTGGCTTTCTTTGCCGATGATTTCTTGTGTTTCGTTTCCGGTTGTTTCAAATTCGATAAGATGCGCATAATCAATTTTTTGCGGAATCTTGAATGTTATCCATTCGTTCATTGATTTTGTTTTTGCGATAAAATGCGCCGCTAACCATTGTTCTAAAAATGATAATAACGATGATAAAAATATTCTAATAGATTGTACGTCGCTGTGTTGTGGAAGAAACTGTAGCGGGGATTTTTGCGAACGAAGTTTTTCAATAAATTGGATGAGAAACTGTTTTGTTGTTTCAGCAAAAGTTGTTTTAACTACGGTATCGTGTTCAAGAAGTTGCAATGTGAGCGATGCAATTGCATATTCGAAATCATTTTGTGGAAGTTCAGGAAAAACAGAAAGAATGGAAGAAATGTGTTCATCTGCTTTAACAAGTGAGAGTTGTTCCACAAAGTTCTTTTGTATTTTTTTGAGAGTGCGGCGCACAAAAAATTCTTTCTTGAACTGAAAAATAATCTGTTCTCGAAGTATAGATTTTTTTATTGCGCGAATTTCATTTTCTATTCCGAATAATCGCGCTACAAAATCATTTACATAGGATGCCATTTCAACAAGGAGTGATGAAATTTCCGTTTCTGAGATTGAATGACCATTTGATAAACGGTATGCATCGAATCGTTGAAATAATTTCGGATTTTCTTTTTGAACTTCGGAATAAAACACGTGAGTGAGTTCAGAAAGTTTTTCTGAATTGTATAAATCTTGATACGAAAAATTTGGGATGGTAAGTTGTAGGGAATCCATAGTAAATTGTAACGTTAAAAACGTTGTAAAAGATAAGAAAAGCGTTTGAGTTGAAATGAAATTCTTTCAAACTATTTCATTTTCTTTCTCTTATATTTGCACGTAAAATTTTTCTTATCAAACATTGCATTACAATTTAGAAACGAATGCTAAGTTGCCATAATCATAAAGTTATTTTTTATATCGCATTTGCGAATACTATTGAAATTATTTCTCCACCGAAAAATCGAACACGTTCACAACGAAAGACGGAATTTCCGAGAAAGAATTTGAACAATTACTCGATGAGTTCAACTTCGTACGTATTCATCAATCACATCTTGTGAATCTTGCTTACATCAAAAAATATAACAAAGGAGACGGCGAAAGCATTATCCTTACTGACGGGAACAGTAGTGGAAGTTTCGCGAAGACAAAAAGAAAAATTGTTACGTAAGTTGAAAGTAACGTTTATTCACTTTTCTCTCTCATTTCGATTCCCTATTTTTCCCGCACTTTTTAAGAAAAATATACACCTAACAACATAATGTTTTTACAATTATTTAAAACAAAAAATCTAGATTTGCTTCTCCGTGAAAGTGAAAAGCCTCAGCATCAGTTAAAACGGTCGCTCGGAACGTATGATTTAATTATGCTTGGTATCGGCGCAATTATTGGTACAGGAATTTTCGCAGTTGTTGGTACAGCAGCGGCAGGTGGCGCAGGTCATCTCGGCGCAGGACCTGGGGTAATGATTTCATTTCTTATTACCGCTCTTGCTTGTGCATTTTGCGCATTGTGTTATTCAGAGTTTGCTTCGATGGTTCCTATTGCTGGAAGTGCATACACGTATTCGTATGCAACATTGGGAGAATTAGTTGCGTGGATAATCGGATGGGATTTGATGATTGAATATGCGATCGGTAATGTTGCAGTAGCAATTTCATGGGCGGCGTATTTTCATCAACTAATGGAAGGGCTTGGAATAACTATTCCAGCGTGGATTGCAGTTGATTACAGA
>VGWC01000056.1 GCA_016873775.1 Ignavibacteria bacterium
TCTAACAAAAGAACATCGGGTTCTTGCAGCATCAATCTGCACAACGCAACACGTCTTCGCTCGCCGCCGGAAAGCACAGAAACTTTTGTATCTCCATCGGGACAACGCAACGCATCGAGCGCTTGTTCGAGTTTGCTGTCAATATCCCACGCGTTCAAATGTTCGATTTGCTCTTGCAGTTTTCCTTGCTTCTCCAACAGTTTATCGAAATCGGCATCGGGGTCAGAAAACTTTTCGGAAATTTCGTTGTACTCTTTCAGAAGTTTTACAATCGGCGCAACGCCTTCTTCGACAATTTCTTTTACGGTTTTGTTATTGTCGAGCAACGGTTCTTGTGGAAGATAGCCGAACGTAATTCCTTTTTGTGAGTTTATCGTGCCGAGATAATCTTTGTCCTCGCCTGCAATAATGCGAAGGAGCGAACTTTTCCCCGCGCCGTTTAATCCGAGCACGCCGATTTTCGCGCCGTAAAAAAATGAAAGGTAAATGTCTTTTAAAACCTGGCGATTGGGTTTGTGAACTTTCCCAACGCCAACCATCGAAAAAATAATTTCTCTGTCGCTCAATGTAGTTTGTGGTTATGTGGTGAAATATAATTTTAATAGAACACTGATGACACAGATTAAGCGGATTAAAACGGATAATAATCAGTGATTATCAGTTCAATCAGTGTTATCCGTGTTCTATCTCTTAAAATCGTTAGTAAAAATTTTTCTTTTGAATTGTGGAGTCTTTCCAAAATTAAGCAACAAACCGACTTCAATTTCTGTTGCTCTTAAGTAATTGATAAGTTGAAACTCGTGTTCTTCCGCAATATTTTCTGCGGCTTTGAGTTCTATGATTACGCAGTTATTGGCAATCAAATCTGCAACGTAATCACCGACAATGTTATTATTGTAATATACTTTTATCTGTTTCTGTTTTTCAATGTGTAGACCCATTGCACAAAGTTCAATAAACATAGCATTCTCATAAACTTTTTCAAGAAATCCATAGCCAAGCGTATTATAGACTTTGAAAAACGCTTGGAGTATTTTATCGGTGATGTCTTTGTGAAGTAAGTCGCTCATAAAATTTTTGTTTGGAATAGAACACAGATGACACGGATGTTACGGATTTAAACGGATAAAAATTATCAGTGATTATCAGTTCAATCAGTGTTATCCGTGTTCTATAAAAAAATCAATCATAAATTCCTCTCGAACTTCTCGACTTCGTCAACTTCACATCTTGCAATTGAGAATCGAGAATATGAATTTCAAATCGCCAACTGCGGTACAATCCTGTCGGCACCCAACTAAATTCCATCGCCCAGCAATGTAAATTTCTACTGATATTAATGGACGGAACGACAAATTGCTTCGAAACTAAATCATAATTTGCCGACGTAGAGAATTTCCAATTCTGTGTGAGAGAAAAACTTAAACTTCCATTGAGCGAAGAATTTCTTCCATTGATTACTCCACCTTGCTGACTTTGCGAAAAATCCCACGACAAACTTATTGACCAAGGCAAAACCGGTTGTTCTTCGGTTTCAGAAATATTATTTTGCTCATTGTTCGTTTGAGTTGAATCAATTTCTGTTGATGAATTTACTTTTTCTTTCTCAAAGAAACTTTTTATTCGCTCGTTGGAAAGTGAAGTGGAAAGCGAAAACCGAATGTTTGTTAAGTCGCCAAATTTTCCTTCACGTAAATAAAACCTGTTTATCCTATGTGTTGGTTTGGTAGTATTATCGAGTTGATACAAATTATACGAACCGCCGCCGCCAATATTCACAATATCCGCAACGTTTGAATTGTAATTGAAACCGACCTCATTGAAATTCAAACTATCGCGATTGAAATCATATCCAGTACTGAAACTCAAATTGAGCAACTGAATTTTCTTTCCTTTGTCAAGCGTGTCATTTGGATTCGGGATTGTCTTCATTTCAAAATTATTTCCTGCACCGAAACCAAGTGTCATCGAAGCATCGGGCGCTCCCTTTCCGTAAATTTGTTTCGAATGTGTGAACGAAAGCGACGGCGAAAACGTATGACGAAACGCGCTAATGCCAAGCATATTCGGCTGCGTCATTCCGTATAATCTTGTTCCGAGAGAAATTCCGTCTGAAATATTTCCCGTTGTGCGCCATGTTTTTGTTGTATCAAACGTGAGTGAACTATCAAGCGAATCTCTTTTCGGTTGTTCGTTACGTGAATAAGAACGTGATTCGTTGATATTGAAAAAAGGCGACACAGAAAAGTAGCCGAGTTTCGGCGTAAAACTTATACTCGAACTTTGCGACATTGAGCGATTTGTTGTTCTGCTAAATGATTCTGCCGTTTTAAAAGAAATAATTCCGTTGTCGTTAAATTTTATTCCCCCGACTTTCTCAAATGTTTTCGATTGCGAATTTGATGCATTTACGTTGTAATTGTAACCGATGAGTTCGTACCACTTAAAATCAGATGTGGAATTTTTACTTCTAAACGGATACGTAATGGAACGAGAAAATGAAAGTGAAGGAAACGTTGCGCTCAAACTTTTATCTCGAAGATTTTGTGAGCGAGTAATTGCCGCAGAAAAACTATGCGGCGTGTTTTCCCAAAACTTTGAATACGAAGCGCGCGATTCAATTGACTGACGCAAAGCATCATTGTAATTATTCGTCAGCACATAGGAATTACTGCTTGCAAACCGAAAATCAACGTCAACTTTTGATGTCGGGTCAATTTCCTGATGATGATTGATGCCAACGTTGTACGCTTCTTCGCGGGAATAATCTCCATCGGTTTTTTCATTGTACCGATACGAGCGATAATTTCCCGAAAGACCGCCACTGAAAAGATAACGCAACGTATAACGATAATCCGCAGCAAGGGAATAACTTCCCTTCATAAATAAATCGGTTGTAACTTTCGCATCCATATAATCATCAATTGCCCAATAATATCCGAGATGTTGCAAGTATCGTCCGAAACGTCCGTCTTCGCCGTACGCCGGAGCAATTAAACCGGAACGTCGTCCGCTTTTGTTGGGAAAAACTCCGAACGGTAGCGCAAACACCGGAGCATCGGCGATGTAGAGATAAATCGGTTCGGCAACAACTCGATTGCGCGGAACGAGTTTCATCTTCGGAGAATAAAAATAAAAATGCGGCGTGTCGAGATTGCACGTTGTGTAGCGACCATCGGCAACGTAAATGACATCGTTCTTGATGCGTTTTATTTTTTCGCCGTAATAATATCCTGCGTCAATTTGTGTTTCTGCGAGAATGATTCTTCCTTTTTGCGATTTAAAATTGTAGGAAAGTTGTTCACCATAATATTCTTCACCTCCGTCAACAAGTTTTGCTTTCAAACCTTGCCGCTGTTTTTTTTCGTCTTCTGCCGTTTGTTTTTTCTTTTGTTGAGTCGAAGACTCGCCGTGGAGAGAAGTATCATTTTGAATTTCCTGCAAGGTTTCTTTTGCCGTGTCTCCCGTTGCAATCACAAGCGACGAATCCCATTCCATCGAAATATGATGAGCGTTCAAATCCATACTGCGGTATTTCACGTTTCCTTTTTTGTACATCTCCATCGTATTCGATTGCAAAGAAAACGCAATCGAATCGCTTGCAGAATACGTTACAAGTGTATCAATGTCGTTGCTATTTTTTTCTTTGGGAGAAATTTTTGTCGAATCTGTTTTTAGAGAATCAACAGAAGTAGAGAGAGAATCTTTTGTTTGAGAAAAAAGATTTGTCGAAAGTAGAAGTAAGAAAAGAGGAAAGAAAAAAAATCTTCGTGCCTTTGTGTCTTTGTTGTAAAAAGTTTTAAACACATAGACACGAAGACACAAAGTGATTACGTTGTCGAAAAATTTACGCACATCCCAAATCGCACATCTCACATCAGTTTAAAACTAAACTCGCTGCACCTAACATTCCTGCTGTGTTTTCCAACGTTGCGGGAAGAACAGAACACTCGTTTTGATGAGGATGAAGAACATGTGCTCGCATAGATTTTTCCACCGATTCAAGAAGATATGGACCAGCCGCGGCAACTCCACCTCCAAGAATAATTGTTGGAATATCAAGCAAGTTCACTGCAGAAGCAAGCGCAATTCCCAACAGCGATGCGGCTTCCACCATTATCTCGTGAGCAAGAGCATCGCGTCGGTGTGCGGCGTTTGCGACGGTTGAGAGTTCCAGATTTTTCAAATTGCCGTCAACGAGTTCGTACATTGTTTGCCGCGTGAGAATTTCCTGCGGAAGTTTTTCCAATCGTTCACGCACTTTTGTAGAGAGATAACGTTGTCCAATATAACGTTCAACACATCCTTTATTTCCGCAGTTGCACAGAAGCCCGTTGTAATCAATCGAGATATGACCAATTTCTCCGGCTCCGCCTTTTCGTCCGTGATAAATTTTTCCATCCATAATAATTCCGCCTCCGATTCCTGTTCCCCACACGACAAAAATAAAATTCTTTTTTTCTTTACCGCTGCCATATTTTGCTTCTGCGAGCGCCGCAACATTTGCATCATTTTCTACTTTTACAGGGAGTGAATATCGTTTTGCAAATTCTTTCTCTAAATTTATTTCTTCCCAATGCGAAAAATTCGGTGGATATTTTACGGTACCGGTTTCCCATTCTACGATTCCGGGGCATCCGATCCCGATTCCGACTATGTTGGAAAACGACGTATGTTGATCCGTGTATTCTTGCAACAATTCATTGACGCACAACGTTACTTGTTCGAGCACAACATTGGGATTTTCTCCCGCAAATGATTCGTGGCGTGTTTGAAACAGTATTGTTCCTTTGGTATCAATGAGCGCCGCTTTGATAAACGTTCCGCCGATGTCAATTCCGATTGCAAGATTGTCTTTCATAGATTTATTTTTTGATTTCATAATTTCTCCCTTTGTAAATAATACCGTTCTTCATCACAAAAATTATTTTTTCCAATTCTGAAATGTTTTGCAATGGATCTCCCGCAACCGCAATAATATCTGCAAGTTTTCCAACTTCAAGCGAACCAATTTCATTTTCTTTTCCGAGAAGTTTTGCAGCAGAAAGCGTTGCGCATTGAATTGCTTGCATTGGCGACATTCCATTGTTTGCCATCACGGAAAATTCTTTTGCTTGTGTTCCGTGTGGAAAAACTCCCGCATCGGTTCCGAACGCAATGTTGATTCCTGCTTTTATTGCTTTCTGAAAACTCTCTTTCATTTTAGGGGTGATGAATTGCGCCTTTCGTTGAAGTTCTTCGGGAAGGTTTTTTGAACTTCCTTCACTCAATAAATAATCGCCGACATATAACGTAGGAACATAATATGTACCTTTTTCTTTCATCAATCGAATCGCTTCGTCATCAAGTAAACTTCCGTGTTCAATCGAAGCAACACCTGCGCGAATCGCGGCTTTAATTCCTTCTGTTCCGTGTGCATGCGCAGCAACTTTTTTCCCGTGACGCGTTGCTTCGTCAACGCACGCTTTCATTTCTTCAAACGAATATTGCTGTGCGCCAACAGTTTCTTCTTCTGAAAGAACTCCAGCCGTTGCAAGAATTTTTATTTCGTCCGCGCCATATTTAATATTCTCGCGAACTTTTTTTATCACTTCATCAACTCCGTCGGCAATGCCGTTTCGCGTTGTAAATTCTAATAATGGAGAAACGTTGCTTCTGTCTCCGTGTCCTCCAGTAATCGAAAGCGAATGTGTTGCAACAAACATTCGAGGTCCATCAATGTCGCCGTTGTTGATTGCATTACGCAATGCGACATCAACAAATTCGCTACTTCCCAAATCTCTGCACGTTGTAAAACCAGCGAGTAATGTTGCTGTTGCGTATGATGGAGAAAGAATGGCGCGGTCAATCGGCGAACGTTGAAAATTATCTTCCCAATAATTTCCGCGTAGAAACGTGAGGTGGGTATGACAATCAATCAACCCCGGAAGAAGCGTAGCATTTCCCAAGTCAATTACCGTTGCAGTTACAGGAACTACAAGTCTGCTTCCAACGGCGGTAATTGTATTTCCTTCAATGAATATAACAGGGTTTTCGAGCGGATGCTTTCCTGTGCCGTCAATGAGTTTTCCAGCACGAATGGCAATGGTTTGTTGTTCTTGAGAAAAATTTTTCTCAAGGAATAACAATGCGAAGATAATTATGAGAAGGGGTTTCATTTTTCTTTTTTTCTTCGTCGCTTTTTTATTTCCTGAAGAACAGTTTCCATTGAGAGTTCTTTCAAAAGTTCGGAACGTTCTTCTGTGTAGTTACCGCTTCCGATTTCGAATTGCTGTAAAAAACGAGTCATTCCAAGAGGACCTAATGCTTTCGAGAGTGCATCAATTCCTGCTTTTCGCAATGCAATCGGATTTTCTTCAATTGTTGTAGCCATAGTGAACTTCGTTTGTAATAAAAGTAAGTGGATTGAGAACGGTGAAATGTACTATATTTTTTCTTTTGTTTGTTTTACGTTCGAATGCGTCGTCCGTAGTTAAAAGATAACTTGTTCGAGCAGATTCTGCGCAAGCAAGATGGAGAGCATCAAGCAAGGAGAATGAAAATGTTTGTAGTTCTTTAGCGCGTTTCTCGATAAAAGAATTTACGCGAACAAATTCATTCGCCGTTTTCAGTAATCGAGTAACTTTTTGCTTTTTTATTTCATCAGGCATTTGTTCAATTTCAAATTCTATTACTTCGCTGTTGACAATGTTCCAACCAAGCGTTTGTGAACGATGAAGAATTGTCCGAACTGCTTCAGCCTCCATACGAATTCTATCCTGTAATTGATTGTCAAACGGGCGATTCAGGCAACAGACATCAAGATAAATACGCATTGAAAATTTTTTGGAGAATATACAAGTTTACTTTCTCTTTTTCATCCACCAGTTTTTCAACCGCTCTTTTATCGTTTGCTCCTCGCCATTTTCAGTTGGTTCGTAGTAAATTTTATTTTTCAAGTTATCAGGTAAGTATTGCGTTTCGATAAAATTGCCTTCGTAATGATGAGCGTATTTGTAATCTTTTCCGTAGTTGAGTTCTTTCATCAATTTTGTCGGAGCGTTGCGCAAATGCAGAGGAATCGGAAGGTTTTGCAATTTCACAACATCTTCCATTGCATTTTCAATTGCAAAATACGATGCGTTGCTTTTCGGTGATGACGCAAGATAAATTGCCGTTTGCGAAAGAATAATTCTCGCTTCCGGCATTCCTATATAATGAATAGATTGAAAACACGACGTTGCCAAAACTAATGCTTGCGGATTTGCGTTGCCGATATCTTCGCTTGCAAGAATTACCATTCTCCGCGCAATGAATAAAATATCTTCTCCCGCATCCAACATTCGCGCGAGATAATACACCGATGCATCGGGGTCGCTTCCGCGTAAACTTTTTATGAACGCAGAAATCGTGTTGTAATGTTCTTCTCCCGCTTTATCGTACTTCGCATACTTTCGTTGAAATGCTTCTTCAATTATTTTTGCTGAAAGAATTTTTTCTTTGTTTGCGTTTAGTTTTGATAAGCGAACTGCAATTTCCAAGCCGTTCAATAACATTCGCGCATCGCCGGCAGAAAGCAACATCAGCAAATCACGTTCGTCATTTCCCAAAGAAATTTTTTCACGCTTCAAAACTTCATCTTCTCTCAATGCACGTTCAATAATAAAATTGAAATCATCTTTGCCAAGAGATGCGAGAACGTACACGCGACAACGAGAAAGCAACGGCGAGATAACTTCAAACGATGGATTTTCTGTCGTTGCGCCAATCAATGTTACGATTCCTTCTTCAACACAGTGCAACAATGCATCTTGCTGCGCTTTGTTGAAACGATGAATTTCGTCAATGAAGAGAATAGTTCGTTTGTTCAAGCGTTTGCGATTGAGTTCTGCGCGGGAAATAACGTCGCGCACTTCTTTTACTCCGGAAGATACTGCATTGAGTTGAAAAAATTCTGCGGAAATATTATTGGCAAGAATTCGTGCGAGCGTTGTTTTTCCCGTTCCCGGCGGTCCCCAAAAAATCATCGAGGGAATTTCGCCGCTTGCAATTAATAACGAAAGTGGTTTTCCTTCGCCGAGTAAATGTGTTTGTCCGACAAAATTGTCAAGAGTTATGGGGCGTAATCGTTCTGCAAGCGGTGCGTTATGTTTCTGTAACACATGGGTTTTCTTTTGTGGAATGTTGTTGGTAGGAAATAGTTCCATCGGCAGGAAGTCAATGTTTTCGAAGGAGAAAAATCAGAGAATCACTTTTTATTTGCGTCGTTGAATTGCGTTTTTTCCTTCTTTCGTATTCGGAACGAGTATATACACCGTTTCATCTGGTTTTGACATATTAAAATTTTCGCGCGCATATTTTTCAATGAACCACGCATTGTTGTTTTTTAACGCATTGATGGTGTCTCGGTATAATTGCAGTTCAATAGAATTGCGCACATGTTGTTGTTCGAGCGCTTCGTTTTTGTTTTTTAAATCAATATGCGTGAATACGCTTCTACTGCTCAACAGCATTATCAGTAAAAAAAGAAGCGAAACGATAAAAAAGAGTTTTACTTTTTTATTATTCCAGAGATGCTTGAATTTTTTCTGCATCTGCCATTGCGAATTTTTTTTCTGGAGGAATTCCGGTTCTTGCATAGGCGCTTGAGAAAACAGGTTAAATGTAAAAAATCTTTATGAAGAAATCAACGCACAAACAAAGTTTCCCAAAATCCCGATTTATTTCGTCGGAAGTTCATCAATGCGAATCCATTTCGTTTCAATGTTCCATCCATTGTTGGAAGGATTTGTCCACGCAATTGCTACGTTATGTCCGTTTCCAGCAAGCGCGGGACCATTGACGGGACATCCGGGAATTTGCCGTTATCATCGTGAACCATTTGCGGGCTTTTCCGGTTTCCGTTTTCAACAAACAAATTAGGAAAGCGGCTTCCGCTCGCAACATGAGGATTTTCTTTCTGTTTCTGAAACGCAACGATGAGTGCGATAGTAATAACGTAATATGATAGGTGCATAGTGTGTTGTCTCAACCAAATTTATAGTGAAACCTCACGCCGAGTAACGTTGAGGCACATTTGAGAAAGCAATTATTTTCGAAATTTCTTCGTCGGATTTTCCTTCGCTTTTGAGCATTGTTGTTTGCATCGTTTCCACGTCGTTAAAAAAATTCGGATAAAGAACCGCAGTGAACAACAGGGAATTGAAAAATAAAATTACCCCGGCAATGAGCGAAGCGACTGTTCCGGAAATCACTTGTTTACCGTACAAATTTTCTTTTTCCGATTGTTTCAAGCCCCACACGAGAACTCCGATTTCGATAAGTATGACAAGGAAAAACGTACTCGACATTACGGGGTCTTTATACCATCCCGTAATTCCCTGAATAAATATCCACATGGCACAAGCAATGCCGATAACGATTCCGGTTTTAAGTGTTGAGTTCATAAGTTAGCTTGATTTTGTAATGTATGGGTGATTAAATTTTTCGCGCACAAAACTACTGAAAACAAATTGGAACTTCAAACTTCAATTTTTCCATTCTTCACTCGCTCAAAAAAATTCACAATTCGCTCATCCACAATTATATCTTGCGGACGAATCGGGCGTTGCAAGAATATTCCGTTTAATGTTCTGCAACGACTTAACGCAACATACAACTGTCCGTGAGCAAATGCCCCGTAACCCAAATCAATCAATACGTTATCAAGTGTTTTGCCTTGGCTTTTGTGAATTGTTGTCGCCCACGCAAGCGTAAGCGGATATTGCGTAAATCGTCCGCGCACTTCTTCCACAATTTTTTGTTCTTCCTCATCGAAACGATAACTCATATTCTCCCACGAAACCGGTTTTATTTCAACTTTTTTCGTTTCACCGTTTTCAAAAATTTCCACTTCGATTGTTTCTTCGTCAAGTTCAGAAATTTTTCCCAGCGTTCCGTTCACCCAGCGAAACTCTGAATTATCATTTCGCGTGAACATTACTTGCGCGCCTTTTTTCAAACGCAATTCGTGTGGCGATGGAAATCGCGTTTTATCCAATTCAAACTCTCCTGCGATTGTTGCTTCATACAAAAATTCTTTTGTCGAAAGTTGTTTGAGTTTCATTGCGTTGCGATTATCTGCTACAGCATTGGTCGCAGTAAGTGTAATAAAATTTTCGGTTGCCGGTTTTTGATGCCGTTGATTGATATGAAGAAATGTTTCTTCATCAATATTCCCATGGCGAAGTTTATTGAGAATTTTTAAAAGCACATTATCAGATTGATGACGAAAGAAATGCGTGAGTTCAAAATGACGAAGCGAAATTTGTTTCACGCATTGCGCGCTAAAAAAATATTGAGTATCCCATTGCGTAGAAAAAAGAAACTGTTCATCATCACGCACCACGGGAGGAAGTTGAAACAAATCGCCGATGAAAATAATTTGCACACCGCCGAAAGGAAGCGTTCCGTTACGCGCATTCAGTCGAAGAAATTTATCCATCGCATCGAGCAAATCCGCGCGCAACATCGAAACTTCGTCAATGACAAGAGTATCAAGATGCTGATACAATTCGCGGCGATACGAGCGTTTGATTTGAGAAAAATCTATAAGTCCTGTTTTAAAACGAAAGAAAGAGTGTATCGTTTTTCCTCCCGCATTGAGTGCCGCAATTCCCGTCGGCGCAACAACCGCGACGTTTTTCTTTGTCGTGTTGCGGAAGTATCGCAGCAATGTAGATTTTCCAGTTCCCGCATTTCCCGTGATGAAAAGATGTTCGTTCGTATTTTCCATCACATCGAGCGCGGAACGAAATTCTTCGGTGAGTTCAATATCCGTTTGTTCGAAATGCGTTAAACGAACATCTTCAATTCTTTCTTCCCGCTTTTTGTAGAAAGCGTAGGGAGAAATTGGTTCGTTGACTTTGCTGATTGATTTATTTTTCTTTTTCGTCATTACATTTTAAAAAGAAAGACGTTACACTTTTGTATAACGTCTAATTTCTTTCTCACGCAAAGACGCAAAAAAAATTTCTTTGCATCTTCGCGACTTTGCGTGAGATTTAATTCACATTCTTCAAAATCACCAACAAAAATCTCCAAAACTTATCTACCGTATCAATATAAATTTTTTCATCTGGTGAGTGAACGCCTTCGAGCGTAGGACCGAACGAAACCATATCCATTCCGGGAAAACGCTCGCCGATAATTCCACATTCCAATCCCGCATGAATTGCTTTTACTGCCGGCTCTTTTCCATAGAGTTTTTTGTATGTTTCTTTTGCAGTTTTCAAAATCGGTGAACCCATATTCGGTTTCCATCCGGGATAACCGTCGCTGTGTTGTACGCTCGCACCGCCGAGAAGAAAAATATGTTCGACCGTATCGCATATTTCGAATATTTCCGACGCAACCGAACTACGCTGACTTGTTGCAATCACAACAGATTTATCGTTCGTTACTATCGAAGCAACGTTGGTTGATGTTTCCACAAGCCATGAAATTTCCGCACTCATTTTTGTTACGCCGTGTGGAAGAGAAGAAATCGTGCGCAACAAATTTCTCTGCGCCGCAGATTTCAAAACTCTCCATTGAATTTTCTTTTTTCCTTTCACTTGTGATTGTTCAATTTCAGATACAGAAATTTTCAAATCCGGCTCGACTGATGAAAGTTCCGCTTTTATTATTGTATTCATTTCATTCACAATACCTTTTACATCGCTTCCTGATTTTTTCGGGACAAGAATTGTTGCTGTACATTCGCGCGGAATCGCGTTGCGTTTATCACCGCCTTTTATTGAAGAAAGACGCGCTCCAAATTCAGAAAGTTTCAGAAGAACACGATTGATTATTTTAACCGCATTGCCGCGACCTTTATCAATTTCCAAACCGGAATGTCCGCCGCGTAAACCCTTTACCTCCAGCAAAAACGGAACAAACGTATGCGGAACTTTTTCCCAAATAATTTTCCACATTCCCGTTGTATCTTTTCCTCCGCTACAACCAACATAAACCGCGCCTTCTTCTTCGCTGTCGAGGTTCATCATTGTTTTACTTTGCACAAATCCTTTTTGTAAATTCGCCGCGCCGGTAAGTCCAGTTTCTTCGTCAACGGTGAAAAGAAGTTCGAGCGCGGGATGTTCAAGTGATGTATCTTCGGCAATTGCCAGCATTGTAGCAACAGCGATTCCATTATCCGCGCCAAGTGTTGTGCCATTTGCCATCAGCACGTTTCCTTTCACGACGAGTTCAATAGGGTCTTTCATAAAGTCGTGAACTTTGTCGGAATTTTTTTCGCACACCATATCGAGATGTCCTTGCAAGCAAATACTTTTCTGTTTTTCTTTTCCTTTCGATGCCGGTTTTAGAACAACAACATTCATAAACTTGTCTTGCTTTGCTTTCAGTCCAAGTTTTTTTGCCGTGTCAAGAATGTATTGAGAAATGCGTTCTTCGTGCTTCGACGGACGCGGAACGTTTGCAATTTCAGAAAAATATTTCCAAACGAGTTGTGGTTGTAATGATGGGGGAAGTGACATAGTAATTAACTGCTTGATGTATAAAAAACGGCACAAAACTACTGAAAACAAAAAGCAGGTGCAAGTGCAATTAAAACTTATTCCATAGATAACCAACTTGAATTCCTATCGCAATCCCAAACACTGATTTCTGTAAATTGAAATTTGAAAACAAATTTATTCCCATTCCAAAAAACGGAAACGGCGTAAAATACGCTTGCAAATCTATTGGAATTCCTATCGTAGAAATTTTATTTGGTTCGTATTGAGGATAATCTTTCTGCTTTCCTCGAAGAATTCCATTCACAAACCCAATTCCCGAACTTGCAGAGACCATTCCCCAACGCGAGCGTTCAACTTTCCCATACAAGAAGGAGTATTCGGAAATATATTCGTAAGGTTTTGGATTTGATTCGCTAAAGAGTACAAATTCTTCTATTCGATGATACGAAAAGCCATAAAGAGTGTTATCCTTTTGATAATAACCGCTTATTACTCCAGCAATTCCTCCGGTTCCTCCGGTTCCTCCTCCACCGATGTTACCATAATCCATCCGTATTCATCCAAATTACGATTCTCAACAACTGAATCTTTTTCGCTTTTCCCAATTATTGGAATAGATAAAAGCAAAACGAAAAATATAGTTTTGAGTTTTAATAACATTGTCATTGTATAAAAGGCGTTACACTTTTTTTGTATAACGCCTTTGTAATTTTCTTTGCAAAGAAGATTTATTTCTTCCGCGCCGTCATAAATAAATAAAGTCCCATCGCCGCAAAAAATGCAACGCCCAACAATTCAAAGCCGGAAGCGCCGAGAACTGCTGTAATTCCGTGTTCCATATTGATGGATTCAAGCGCGTGAAATACTTCATCGTTCACAGAAAGCAACGCAACAATTACTCCAGCAAGCGCACCGCCCGCTACAAGTCCTGTCGCAAATAAACTTCCTTTTCCTAATTCGGCATCTTCTGCTTCTTCGCCTTTTCTCTTTGCAACCCAATCTGCAATTCCTTTTATTGCGCCGCCGGCAAAAATCGGAAGCGTAGTGGAAAGAGGAAGATACGCGCCCACTGCAAACGATAATGCTTTCACGCCGCATAGTTCCATTGTGATTGCTAGAAAAACTCCAACTAAAACAAATTGCCAATCGAGATTAAACGAGAGTAATCCCTTTATCAATGTTGCCATCAATGTTCCTTGCGGTGCGGGAAATTTATCACTGCCAATTGCGTGTGTAATTCCTTGTGCGACCATATCCGGTGTTGGATTATCAAGAACTTGTATGGTGAGCCCAATTACAATGGAAGAAACAACCGCGCCGATAAATAAACTCAATTGTTGATACTTCGGCGTTGCTCCAACAATATAACCTGTTTTCAAATCCTGCGATGTCGCACCGGCGTTTGCGGCTGCTATACATATCATGCCACCGACAACAAGCGCCATCGGTTCGAAAAATTTTCCTGTCCAACCGACTGCGATGAAAATCAAACTCGTTCCCATCAAAGTTGCAATCGTCATTCCTGAAATTGGATTCGATGAGGAACCAATAATTCCGACGATGCGGCTTGAAACAGTAACGAAGAAAAATCCAAACACGACAACAAGAACACCTATCAACAATTTATTGATAATAGAATCGCCGGGTATTTGTGGAAGAAATGCCATCAACAAAACCAATCCGATACTTCCGCCGATTACCGTCATAAACGAAAGGTCGTTTTCCGTTCGAACAACTGCCACGCCGGATTTTTTTTCTTTCAACGATGCAACGCTTTCTTTAAAAGAAGAAACAATGGTCGGAAGAGTTTTCATCAACGTAATAAACCCACCAGCCGCAACTGCTCCCGCGCCAATTTGACGAACATACGCGCGATACACAGCAACAGCAGTATTGGAAAACGATTGTGTTTCCGGGTCCCACGTTCCCGGTCCGCCTTTCGTTGCTAAATCTTTTAAGTACCCTAATTTAATAAGTTGCGATGCTATTGTTTCTGCAGGAACAAGCGAAGCAAGCAACGGAATTAAACCGCACCACGCAAGAACGCCGCCGGCAACTAAAACTCCGGCAATTTTGGGGCCGATAATATAACCAACGCCTAAATATTCGGGCGTAATTTCTCCGTTGATTGTTGCGGAAGGAAAATATTTATTCGTTTGTCGCGTAACCCACGCAGGAGTTTCTGCAATCACGTGGAAAACTTTTTGGAGCGTTGCATACACAAGAGCAACACCAACGCCGATATATGCTGTTCGAGCAAAATCGCCGCCTTTTTCTCCGGCAATAAGAACAGAAGCACACGCAGTTCCTTCGGGATACGGAAGCGTTGCGTGTTCATTCACAATCAACGAGCGACGCAGCGGAATCATCATCATTGTTCCAAGCAATCCCCCGAACATTGCAAGCGTAAATATTGTCCAGTAATTGAAATATTCTGTTCCCACACCTTGTCCGTTATCTTGAATCGAAAGAAAAAGAAATCCCGGAAGCGTGAAAACAACTCCCGCTGCTATTGATTCACCTGCAGAACCTGCTGTTTGAATAATATTGTTTTCGAGGATTGTTGTCTTCAATAATTTTCTTCCGATGGAAATTGCAAGAACTGCAATTGGAATCGAAGCGGAAACGGTGAGTCCCGCTTTCAAAGCAAGATACACTGTTGCGGCGCCAAAGAGAATTCCGAAGAATGCTCCCATCAGGATCGATTTCATTGTAAATTCCGGCATTAATTGATTTGCAGGAACGAACGGTTGAAACGTTGTTGATTTATTTTGTTCAGCCATAATTATTTTTTGTTAT
>VGWC01000057.1 GCA_016873775.1 Ignavibacteria bacterium
ACTCACCGAAGAAACTTTTTCCAAAATTGAGTGCGATGTAAACATTAATTCCCGAGCGTTCCCAATCTCCAAATTTTATTCCGAACTTCGTTTGGTTTGAGCCAGCGTATTTCGGAATTCCAACAAGTGAATTGTGAAATGCGAAAAATAAATTTGTTTCTCTTTTAAAAAGTTTTCCAGTAAATGCATTTGAATGAATTTCAATCCCTTCAAGAAAAGAAATTCGTTTCACAAAACCAGGACGAGAAAAAGTTGAATATGATACTCCTCCATATAAACGCGATTCAACATTTGATAACGAAAATAGTTTTGCAAGTAGAAGTTCTCCAAAATCTTGCGTGAAAGGAATTGGTCCTCCCGGTTTTGTCCAATCACGCGGATACGTATGAGCCCACCAATTTCCGTCCACTAAATGCGCGCTGTGGTGAAGTATGCGCAAACGATAGTGAAGTGATGGATTGATAAGAGAAATATTTCCACCGAAGAAACCATCGAGCGCATCTATTTGTAAATGCAAACCGTTAGCGCCGGTAACGTTTGCGAATCCGAAAAAATTTATTCCAATGTTGAGGGAAGAATTTTCCGTTTGAAAAGAAAATAAATCTTGTTCTGCGCCGATTTCTACTTTCATTTGTTCGGCAGTAAAAAATTTCCATAAACCGATTCGCGCTTCGTACGGATTTGCTATTAATTGTCGGAATTGATGTTTCTCGGGAAGAAATGTAAATCGAGTTTGTGATGAATCGGTTTGAGAGAAAAGATTTGCTGTAAATAAAACTGTTATTGCAAGTGACAACGAAGCAATCTTCTGGAATTTGCTTCGTCGTTTTACTCCTCGCAATGACGATGTAAAAAAATATTTTCGTAGTTTTGTTCGCATTTTTTTCGCGCCAAATATACTTTACAAAAACAACATACTCTAACAACAATGAATCAATTTGAAATTTCTGTTGAAGAACTGAAAAAGAAAATGGATAGTAAAGAAGATTTTCTTCTTGTTGATGTTCGTGAACAGCACGAGAAGAAAATTTCTGACATAGGAGGGATGCTTCTATCTGTGAACTCGCTTCAAATACGCTATAACGAACTCGATAAAGAAAAAGAAATTATTCTCTATTGTAGAACTGGAACAAGAAGTGCGTTGGCAACAAATTTTTTACGCTCTGTTGGGTTTGAAAACGTAAAAAATCTTGTCGGTGGAATTTATGCGTGGTCGGATAAGATTGATAAAAGTGTGAAGAAGTATTGATTTAAAAATAACTTGCCACACTAAAATTTATTCCCGCCGCTTTTTCAACAACATCTACGCGGCTCCAATGCGATAGATAATGATAATCGAGTTTGAACGCAGTATCGTTTGCCGGACGAAAATTTATCCCGAAAGAAATTTTTTGCGTTGCATCCCCTCGTAACTCCGCATCGAAATCTGCAACATCATAACGCGCCGTTACAGTGAAATATGATTTCGGTAGCAATGCAAACCATTGATTTCCAAAACGATAATTTATTTGCGCAAACATTCCCTGTTGCTTCTCTGCAAATAATCCTTGGAGCGATTCTTGAATGTCAATAGTTGCTCGCGTGTACTCACCAATAATATCTAATTTCTCTGTGTTATATTCCCAATCAAATGCCGCGATAGTAAGATTTCGTTTTTTATCAATTTCAAAATCTGCAACGCTGTATGTATTGTAAATTCCCGTGTGCGCGGAAAAACCGAATTCAAAATTTGTTGCCGGCGAATATGTAACTCTTCCGACAAACGAAGGAAGTTGATTATTATCTTCGCCAACATTGCCGCGCCCTTCACGAATTTGTGTTCCTGTTCCATTCGTAACTATTCCATCGTTAAATCCGTTAACTGCATAAAACTCGTACGTTGCTCGCGCTTCGGAAGTTGGAAAGAACGAACCGTAAAAACCCATTCCCGCTTCGGAAAGTGCAGTAGGAATAATTTCTGTCGAGACAAGAGGACGGTCAGTAAATTCGTTCAACGGCGCGTCGTGTGTGAGATTAAATTTTCCGAGCGGAGATAAAATAATTCCTCCGCGAAAAATAAGTGATGGATGAATTTCAAAATCGAGCGCGGCAAATTCGATGGCGATTTCTTCTGTGCCGTGTTCAAATTCGATTTCGGTAAAAAATTTTGTCCGCGAAGAAATAACAGAATGTGTGAACAAATTAAATCTCCGCGCTTCGAATGTTATTTCTTCCGTAACTCCTTCTTCGCGTTCCAACTTCCACACCGCTTCCATATAACCGCCGATTGCAGTTTTAGAAAAAGCATTGGTAACAAATGGTTTATCGTACACTCCACCACGTACAAATGAACGCGATGGTTTCGTTGTGTCGCTTTCTTGCGAAGTTGCTGTTGTAACCAACGATAATAGAACAAAAGGAATAATGGAGTATATAGTTTTTAATATGTGACTCATAAAAAAATGGTAAGATAGTTATTGTGAAATTCCGTACGGAACGATGTGAGTGGACGTTCTGCAGGACCGCGCATAACATTTCCATCGAGCGAAAATGTAGAACCGTGACATCCGCAATGAAAAAAAGAATTTTCTTTTCGCACCGTGCAGCCGAGATGAGAACACACGGGAGAGAGTGCGAGATATTCTGTTTCACTCTTTTTTGTAACGATAATTTCTTGTGCAATATTTTCTACATCGAATTCAATTGCGTTTCCGATTTCATTCAATTCAGGAAAACGAGAAATGTCAAGAGAAATTTTTTTATCGAAACTTTTTGTCGTGTACGTTACGAATGAATTTAGCGCGCAACTGCTTAATAATGGGAGTGTTGTTATACTTCCAACGAGCAAAGTCGAGCATTGTGCAAGAAATGTTCGTCTGTTATATTGTGTTGTGTTGTGCATTGAAAGACAATAGAAAACTTCGAGAAAGACAAATTCTTGATTGTTTCAGAGTGAACGTAAAAACGCGAGCACTGATTCTTTATCGGGATTGGAAAGCGCATTGAATAAATTTTTCGCGTTCATTGCTTCGCCGCCGTGAAAAAGAATTGCGGTTTTTAAATCTGTTGTTCTTCCGTCATGAAGATAATACGCCGTGCCGCCAAGGTTTTCAGCAGTCAGTCGCAATCCCCATAGCGGTGTTGTCCTCCATTCGTTTCCGCTTGCATTTCCTTCAATAAAATTATCGGCAAGTTCAGAACCCATATCGTGCAGCAGTAAATCAGAATAGAGGTGAACAGTTTTGTTGCTGAGTGCGGATATTGTCGGATGTGTTCCTGTTTGCATCGAAGGAATATGACATGACGCGCATCCGATGGCAGTGAACAGACTGTCTCCGCGGCGAATTTGCGGAGTAATGCTTCCACGTTTTGGAGGAGCGAGCGCACGCAAATACAAAGCGACATCGTGAATGGAAGATGTAGAAACTTCAGGTTCGGGAATGTTTTCGCTGATTGTTCCGAGTTGCGCGTGTTGTAGTTCTTGCGGAAAAAATTCTGAAGTGATCCCCATATCCTGAATATATGCGGTAGCAACTTGTTGTACTAAAAATGGAGTTCCGGCTTTTCTTCCGAAGCGACCAAGATACTTTCCGTTATGCACAATTGCGTTTGTTGGAATTGCCCACGTCGGCGCATCAACAAAATTTGCTTTTCCGGAAATTCCATCTCCATTTGTATCAAACTCATCACTGTTTACAAGAATGTGTGAATCGGGAACTGCTTCAAGCAATCCCATTCCAAATACAGGAGGTCCGCTGCGAACAGAAATTGCGTTTGCCTGTGATGGAATTTCTTCCGGAGAAATTCCCGGAATCGAACGCTGTTGCAGTTGAGCGCCGCCGTGATCGGCATAAAAATTTACGTCCACGTTCGTTCCATCATTTAATTGAAATCGTTTTAAGTTAGTGCGCGGATGACCTTTTCCATCGCCGTTGTGACAACTTTCGCACGATGGTTGTACGAAAATTGGTCCGAGTCCTTCATTGACGAAAAAAACTTTTTCAAATGCTGCATCACCGCGAGAGAAAGAATGTTGTTGCTCTTGTGTTATTCCTGCAATCGGTTGGTCAAATGTTTCTCCGATTTCAGGTTTTGAAGTAAAGATTGTATCGCAACCGGAAAAGAAAATGAAAAATGAAAAAGGAAAAAGGAAAAATTTTTGATGTATTGTGTGTTTCATAAAAATGTAAATTGTCCCTAAGGGATGTCTTCAATATAAAATATAAGGTAATGTTTCACAAGAGTCGGTGGAAATTATTACAAGACCGTAAACGATCTTGCTGGACGAAGAAAGAATCATAAATGATTCTTTCGTTTTATTCCGATTTATCGGGATTTTTTCGCCGTAGCACGACCATTGATTGTCGTGGAGAAAGTGCTTTGGGAGCATCGTCATTTTCCTATTACAAACTCTTGTGAAGCACGACCAACTCTAAAATGCAAACTCTCCGCCAAATGTTTTATATAAAAGCAAAACATTCAACGCGATGATAACCACTGCGCAAACAATAGCAAGATTTGTTACCCATTGTTTATTTGTAAGTTCTCCCATCATCGTTTTGTCTTTAGTAAATGTGATGAGAGGAATAATTGCAAATGGAAGTTGGAAACTGAGAAACACTTGACTCAATACGAGCAGTTGTAATGGATTTGTTCCAATCGCAATTGCAATTACTGCGGGAATCATAACAATCAATCGTAAAATTAAACGGCGCAACCAAGGACGAATTTTTATTTCGAGAAAACCTTCCATCACAATTTGCCCTGCCATCGTTCCCGTAGTTGAAGAAGAAATCCCCGAAGCGAGCAATGCAAGAGCAAACACTAACGCAGACATTCCGCCAAAAAGAATTTCCAATGTTTTATGCGCTTCTTCGATGGAAACAATTTCTAAATTTCTTGTGTAAAATGCGCCTGCAGACATAATGAGAATTGCAGAATTGACAAACCACGCTCCGTTCAATGCAATAATGGAATCGAGTTTTGCAAAGCGAAAGATTTTTTTCTTTTCTTCGATGGTTGGTTTTTCCGATAATCGCGATTGAATTATATTGGAATGTAGATATAAATTATGCGGCATTACTGTTGCGCCAAGAATTCCAATGGCGACGAGAATACTTTCCGAATTTATTTTTGGAACAACAACGTGATAAGGAATGATAGACCAGTCCGGCGAAGCAAAAAATAATTCTACGACATAACATAATCCGATGGTTGCAACAAACGTAATAATTGCATATTCGAGCGGACGAAAACCGTAACGCTGCAATGCGAGTATGAGCAAGACATCGAATCCCGTTATCAATACTGCGGTGAACAAATCAATATGAAACAACAGATAGATTGCAAGTGCAGAGCCGAGAAATTCTGCAAGGTCAGTTGCAATCATCGCAAGTTCTGCGGTGAGCCAGAGGAACAAACTTGTCGGTCGAGAATATTTTTCTTTGCAGTTTTGTGCTAAATCTTTTCCGGTTGCAATTCCTAATTTCGCAGAAAGAGTTTGCAGTAAAATCGCCATCATATTACTGAGGAAAATCACCCATAATAAACTATAACCAAATCGTGAACCCCCTTCGATATCCGTTGCCCAATTTCCCGGGTCCATATAACCGACGCTTACGAGGAATGCAGGACCAAGTGCGCGAATAAAATCTCTGTTGAAAATTTTTTTAATTCCTTTTTGTTCAGAAAGCGTTTCTGAGACGCGGGGGAGAGTAAATGTTGCTAAGTCATTCATTGTGGTTTTATGCAGGAATAGTTTGAATAAAAATACATCGCGCAAGTTTTTGGCTTAGTGGAATTGTTTGTTTGTTTGCTTTCACAATTACTGAACCATCAAAAGAAATTTTGTCAATCACTTTCAGTCTCGTTTGCAAACCGAGTCCGATTTTTTTTAGGTATTGCAATACTTCGGGACTTCTATCACTTACGCGTGAAATAATCCCAGAAATTCCTTTTTCGCACTCATCGAGTAATTGGGAATGCGTTTCTATAAGTTCACCATTTGCTGAGGGAATTGGGTCACCATGCGGGTCAATTTTCGGAAAGCCGAGAACGGCATCGAGTTTGCTTTCCATTTTTTCTGAAGTAACGTGTTCTAATAGTTCTGCTTCGTTGTGAATTTCATCCCATGAAAAGTCGAGGAACTTCACAAGAAACATTTCCCACAAACGATGCCGTCGAACAATTTTTAGCGCTGTGGATTTTCCTTTTTTGGTGAGTTGAACTCCTTTGCGCGGAATGTATTTCACGTAGCCATTCTCGGAAAGCCGCTTCATCATATCGTTTGCTGACGCATCGGAAACTTCTAATGCTTTAGCGAGAGATGACGTAGAAACAGAACCGACATTTTTTTCAATCCCGTAAATCCGTTTGATATAATCTTCCGTAGTAATTGTTTCCATAATTCAAAATAATAATTTAGGTACATCTAAATTGATGTTTAAGCGGGCAAAAGAAACGGAAAAGTTTTAAAATAAAAAAGCAAAACCGATAATGATTTTGCTGTTTCCTTACAACGATTTTAAGACGACAATGGCAAAAATTTTTATAGAACTTCGTGCTTCTGTGCCTTTGTGGTAAAAAAAGAATTATGAGTTAGGCGGTTGACAATTTCTTCGCAAAGAAGAAAACCTTTATTTGTCAATCGCAGTATTGGATTGTCAATAAGAATGTATTCATTGGAAAGAAGTTCGGCGATAATATTATGCTGTTCTTTTAGCAAATCTACCCCAAAATCATTTTTTATTTTTTCAACATCAATTCCTTCGCTTCGTAATCCAAGCATTATTGTTTCTTCAAAATGTTGTTCTTCGGAAAGAATTTCTTCGCCTGCGATGGGAAGTTCATTGTTGAAAAGTTTTTGCGTGTATGTGGAAAGATTGGCAATATTCGACCAACGCTTTGCCATTCCGTTATTCCAATATGAATGTGCCGATGGACCGAACGAAAGATAGTTTGAATGATTCCAATAATTTTTATTGTGTTGACAATGAAATCCTTTCTTTCCGTAATTGGAAACTTCGTAATGTTCAAAACCATTTCGTTCAAGAAACTCCATTGTGAATTCAAACATCGAAGCATCCGTTTCTGTTTGTGGAAGTGTAACTTGATTCATGGCAACAAGACGATTGAGCGGGGTGTTTTGTTCAACGATTAAACTGTAAGCGGAAATATGCGTTGATTCAAGTTTAATCGCTTGTTCTAAATTGCTTTTCCATCGTTCAAGCGTTTGATTCGGTAAAGCAAAAATCAAATCGAGATTGAGATTTTCAAAACCAACATTTTTTGCAAGACGAATCGCATCTTTAGCTTTTTGTGAGTTATGAATACGTGAAAGAAATAACAAATCGTCATCAAAAAATGATTGGACTCCAAAACTTATTCTGTTTATTCCGAGGGAATGAAATGCTTTCAGTTTTTCTTCATCAACGGTTTCGGGATTTGCTTCGAGCGTTATTTCTGATTTTGGAGAAAGAGAAAAGTTTTTGTGAATGAGAGAAAATATTTTTTCGAGTTGTGACGGAGTGAGGAGAGAAGGAGTTCCGCCGCCGAAGAATATTGTTTCATACGTTTCTCCGTGAAATTGTTTTTGCAGTTCAATTTCAATTTCTAATGCTTTGAGAAATTCATCGAGCGGAGAAAGCGTTTCGATGGAATAAAAATCGCAGTAAATACATTTGCGTTCACAGAACGGAATGTGGAAATAGAGCGAAGACACGAGATTTCAATCGAGGGGTTAGCGGTTTGAGGTAGAAATTTATTTTTATCTCAAACCAAATCATTTCACTACTTCACTAAATTTCCAACTCTCGAAAGCCGAATTGAAGCAAGTTTATCCACAAGTTGTGTAAATGGTAAATCCGGATCCCACGACCAGTAGAGAAATAGTGGTGTTCCAATTACGTCTTCTTCGGGAATAAATCCCCAGAATCTGCTATCAAGGGAATTATCACGATTGTCGCCCATTCCGAAAAGATAATCACGTTTGACAGTATATGTTGACGTTTCATTTCCATTGACAAAGATTTTTCCGTTTCGAAAGTCAATAGTATTTTTTTCGCGAAGAATAAACGTTTCCCAATGTTCAATAGTATTCATCGTAAGTTGAATCACGTCTCCTTGTTTTGGAATACGGATTGGACCATAGTTTTGTTCGTTAAAGAATTCTCCTTTGGGAAAAATTCGTGGGTCAGCATAATTCGGAAGAGAGCCGGATTGTTCGAAATTGACGTATCGTGGGAACGGGACAAATTCGCCATTGACGTACACTTTTCGTTGCCTGATTTCCAATGTGTCGCCAGCAAGAGCAATGCAGCGTTTCAAATAATATGCGAATGGATTTGCTTTTACTTCATCGCGATTGCCGGGAAATTCAAACACAATGACTTCGTTGCGTTGCACGTTTCGTAATGCAGGAAATTTAAAGTTCGGAACTCGAATATCGGTAAGTGGAATTGTGCGCGGCGTTGTTCCTCCAAAAATAAATTTGTTCACGATGAGAAAATCACCGGGAAGAATTTCGTTCATCATTGACCCTGTTGGAACTTCGAACGAAGCGATGACGAAACTGTTCAGCACAAGAAAAATCCCGAATACGGATGCCATTTCTCGAAGCCATTGTAGAAAAGTCTGTTTTGGTTTTGGTTCTTTTTGTTTCATAAAAATTTCGTTTAAGGTGAAGTAGTGAACATTAGAGTTCAAGAAAAAATTCCTTCGGAAAAATAATAGAATGGTTTCTATTCTTCTTCCATAGCAAGTAACGCAAGAAACGCTTCCTGAGGAATTTCAACATTGCCAACTTGTTTCATACGTTTCTTTCCTTCTTTTTGACGTTCAAGAAGTTTTCGCTTGCGTGATATATCACCTCCGTAGCATTTTGCGATGACGTTTTTTCGCATCGGAGAAATGGTGTTGCGCGCAATGACTTTATTTCCGATAGCGGCTTGAATGGCAATTTCGAACATTTGTCGCGGAATGAGTTCACGAAGTTTCGCGCATAATTTTTTTCCCCATTCATACGATTTCTCGCGATGGACAATTGCAGAAAGCGCATCAACTGGTTCAGCATTTAAGAGAATATCGAGTTTGACGAGATCCGATTCGCGGTAACCGATAAATTCATAATCAAACGAAGCATACCCCCGCGACATTGATTTCAGTTTATCATAAAAATCAAAAATAATTTCCATCAGAGGAAGTTCAAACCGAATATCCACACGTGTTTGGTCAAGGTATGTTGTGTTCTTAAAAATTCCCCGACGTTCCATTGCAAGTTTCATAATGTTTCCGATGTATTCCGTAGGAGTGATAATTTGCGCAGAAACAAACGGTTCTTCAATTTTCTCAATTTCTCCTTGCGGAGGCATTTGAACGGGATTATCAACTGCAAGAACGTCTTTATTTGTTTTCATTACACGAAATTCAACGGTGGGAACAGTCGTGATAATGGATTGATTATATTCTCGTTCTAAACGTTCCTGAATAATTTCCATATGAAGCAATCCGAGGAATCCACAACGAAAACCGAAACCAAGTGCAGACGAAGTTTCCGGTTCATAAAATAATGAAGCGTCGTTCATCTGAAGTTTTGCAAGTGAATCGCGAAGTTCTTCAAATGCTTCAGAATTTGTAGGAAATACACCGGCGAACACCATTGGTTTTACGGTTTTATAGCCATGAAGCGGTTCTAATGCAAGGTTATTTGGGTTCATAACGGTATCACCAACTTTAATTTCGTGAAGGTCGCGAATGCCGGCAATGAGATATCCAACTTCGCCAGCAACAATTTTACCGGTTCGTTTTCTTTGTAATTCTAGGACGCCAATTTCTTCCGCTTCGTACATTTTTCCGGTAAAATGAAACTGAAGTTTATCGCGTTCTTTTAATTCACCATCAACCATTCTGATATATGCAATCGCACCGCGATAATTATCGAAAAGTGAATCGAAAATTAATGCGCGAGGCGAGGCAATAGTATTTCCTTTTGGGGAAGGAACGCGCTGGACAATTGCTTCGAGAATCTCGTTGATGCCCGTACCTGATTTTGCGCTTGCAAAAATAATTTCTGCTTCACTACATCCAAGTAATTCGATAACCTGTTGTTGTACAGTATCAACCATTGCGTGAGGTAAGTCAATTTTATTGAGAACGGGAATAATTGTTAGCCCTGCATCAATTGCTAAATAGAGATTGGAAATGGTTTGCGCTTCCACTCCTTGCGAAGCGTCAACAACGAGGATTGCACCTTCACAAGCGGCGATAGAGCGTGAAACTTCATACGTAAAATCAACATGTCCTGGAGTATCAATCAGGTTGAGCGTATACGTTGTGCCATTGTTTGCTTTATACTCCATTTTAATTGCGTGAAGTTTTATCGTAATGCCGCGTTCTTGTTCAAGTTCCATATCGTCGAGAACTTGATTGAACTTCATTTCACGTTTGGTAATTGTTCCAGTGGTTTCTAATAATCTATCAGCAAGCGTAGATTTTCCATGGTCAATGTGTGCAATAATGCAAAAGTTACGAATGTTTTCCATTTCAAAACGATTAAACAAAAAATCCCGCAATAGCGGGAGATAAAAAAGAGCAAAGCCCGCAACGATGGGGGAGGCGGCCCATCGTCAATAGAAGGAGGGGAATCTTCTACATAACAAGAAGGCGGGCTTCGCTTAAAATTTTGTGAAACAAATATACGAAATGGAAATTATTTTAATAATATTTTAAAAAAAGAAATTTTTCTTTAATAACAAGACTTGCTTAGTATTTATACTTTATAGTCCATTAATATCTCTGTATGTCATTTTTACAACATTCTCAACGTGCGTAGTGTGGGGGAACATATCTATCGGTTGTAAACTTATCGGCGAATAACCTGCTTGAAACAATGCTTTACAATCGCGTGCTTGTGTAGCAGGATTACAACTGACATACACGATTGTTTTGGGACTGGTATCTACTATTTCTTCTATCACTTGTGTCGTGAGACCATTGCGTGGTGGGTCAACGACAATAACATCGGGAAGAGGAAGATTCATCCGCCATTTCTTTCGTTCTTTTTTCAACAACTGAAAATTGTAGTGGATGAAAGTTGCATTGTTAATATTATTTATTTTTGCATTTTCAATTGCGTCGGCAATTGCGCTTTCAATCATTTCAACTCCGAAAATATGTGAGCAAGACTCAGCAAGGTATTGTGTAATAGTTCCCGTTCCACAATATAAATCGTACACAATATCTGTTGGACGAAGTTCTGCAAATTGTTGCACTACTGAATAGAGTTGTTCCGTTTGTAGCGTATTCGTTTGAAAAAATGAGCGCGCAGAAATTTTAAATTGTAGTTTCCCAATTTGTTCCGAAATAAAACCTTTTCCGAAATAGAGTTCTTCTTTTTCTCCGTATGCTACTTGTGCAATTTGTGAATTGATGGTATTGACGATTGTCGTTATTTCTGGAAATTGAACAACCAATTGTTGAGAAAGTTCACGCATAACTTCCGATTTGTTTTCGAATGTTACAATATTCAACATAATTTCATTTGTCTTTTTTCCTTCTCGAATTACAAGATTACGAAAAAATCCGCTCCGATACTGCGAAGAATATGCTGATAACGAATGTTCTCTCGCGTACGTACGTATGAAATTTACGATACGATTGCTTTGTAGAGATTGCAAGAAACACTCGTCAATATCGAGTACTTTTTTCCAATTCCTAAAAGTGTGCAATCCAAGAAATACATTGCTCTTCCTAGAAGTTTTAAGCGCCGTGTTTTCCGCTCTATTCCTTTTCCATTCATCGTTCGAAATCCACTGTTCATCCGAAAAAGAGAATTCCATTTTGTTTCGGTAGTAAAATTTCTCGGATGATGGTATGATAGGAAAAATGTTAAGATTAGTAAATCCACCAATGTGTGCAAATGCATCTTCAACACATTTTTGTTTATAGAAAAGTTGTTGCGTATAATCGAAATGTTGCCACGAACATCCGCCGCACGTTCCGAAAGACTTACATTGTGGTTGCAAACGATACGGAGAACTCGAAAGAATTTCAACGACATCCGCTTCCGCAAATTTTTTTTTCACGCTGAATATTCTTGCTTTGATAATATCTCCTGGTATTCCTCCTTTGACAAAAACCACCATTCCCTCGTGTCGCCCCAATGCTTTTCCTTCTTCCGAAATATCCGTGAGCGAAAGAATGAACTCGTCGTTTCTATTCATAAAATTTTTAAGAAATATATGAGAAGAACACCATAAACAGAATTTTTCTTTTCGTACGGTTTCAAAAGAAAATTATTTAGGCAATAATAATTATATTTTGCACGTTAATTTTTAAATCGAATATCTTGTAGAGTATTTGAATGGATTTCCTTTTGTGGTCGTGCAAAAGTCTGCATATTTTTAGCACAGTTGTTTTGCTCGGTGGAATATTGTTTCAAGCAGGCGTTTTGTATCCCGTTGCGCGCGTAGAAACGTATGAAACACATTCGTTCACATTGCATTTGGAACGGAGATTCATTCCGTTCGTTTGGCTTTCGTTGTGGACGTTACTTATTACCGGAGTATTTCTCTCAATATTTTCTGAAGAATATCATTTGTTCGAATTTTCTACACAACAGCAAATTCTGCTGTTGCTCAAAGAACTCACGTTTTTACTCATTGCACTTTTTTCATTTGGGTACGTTCGAATATTTCGTATGCTTGAAAAAGAACTCACTTTGCAGGAACCAAGCAGTGAAGCGATTGCATTGTTTTTACAACGGATGAAAACATTTCGCACTATAAACGTTTTTTTAGGTATTACCGTTTTACTTCTTGTTGCCGGGATGAAATAATATTATGTTTAGTTTTCTCTGGCGTTTCATTATAGCGACTGTTGTTGCTACAGGAATTACAATATTTCTCTTCGATATGTACATTGGAGTATTGATTTGGTTTATTGTATTTTTCGGAATGAAAATAAAATCGAAATAGGAAATTTTCCTTGTCAAAAATAATCGCCATAGCAAATCAAAAAGGCGGGGTAGGAAAAACAACAACCGCAATCAATCTCGCGGCTTCCATTGCTACGTTGGATTTTCCTGTGCTTGTTGTTGATCTTGACCCGCAATCCAACGCAACAAGCGGTTTGGGAATTGATAAATATAATTCCGAAAACAAAACTTCCTACGATGTGTTGCTCGGAAGAAATTCAATTGAAGAAGCAATACTTCCAACACAAGTTGAAAATTTATTTCTCGTTCCATCAACGGTAAATTTAGTCGCGGCAGAATTAGAATTGATTGAACTGGAAAATCGTGAACGACGTTTGGAACTTGCATTACAATTAATAAAAGAAAAGTTCGCATTTATTTTTCTCGATTGTCCGCCATCGCTTGGATTGCTGACGCTGAATTGTTTAGTTGCATCCGATACTGTTTTGATTCCGATGCAATGCGAGTTTTATGCGCTTGAAGGTTTATCGCAGCTTCTCAACACGATGAATATGGTGCAGGAAAATTTGAATCCGCGTTTGCAAATCGAAGGCGTGTTGATGACGATGTACGATAGTCGTTTAAAAATTGCGAATCAAATTGTGCAAGAAGTAAAAAATTTCTTCGGAGAAAAATTGTATAAAACAATTATCAATCGCAGCGTTCGTCTCATCGAAGCGGCGAGTTATGGAAAACCGGTAATTCTGTACGAGCCAACAAGTTCCGGTTCGCGTTTGTATGAAGATTTGGCAATGGAAGTTTTGGAAAGAAATAATTTAATTCAAAACAATATTGTAGAAGAAAATAAAGTTTCAGAACTGTCCGAATAACGAAACGTTACGAATTTGCGAATGTTATTTTCTTATGTCATTGCGAGGAGTGAAACGACGAAGCAATCTTCTGGGGATTGCTTCACTGAGTTCGCAATGACAAGTATTTTGGAAATTCTCTGATTCGTAAATTCGCAAACATTCGATATTCGCACAATCTCAAAATCTCATAGTTTTAAAATCTAACAATCTCAAGTTCTCATCATCTTAAAAAACAATGAACGGAAAACACAAAGAACCACTCGGCAGAGGATTAGCCGCACTTATTCGTCCCGTGCAACGACAAGAAGCGCTGCAACAAAAAGTCGAAGAAAAAATTATAACGGAAATTCGTAAGGAAAACATTTCGGAAATTGACGTTGCAAAAATTTCCTCTAATCCATTTCAACCGCGCAAAGATTTCAATCAGGAAGCGTTGGATGAATTGAAACAATCCATTGCTCAGAACGGAATAATTCAACCGATTACTGTGCGCAAAGTCGGCGATGAAAAATTTCAACTCATTTCCGGTGAACGACGTTTGCGCGCGTGTCAAGAACTCGGCAAAGAAAAAATTCCTGCGTACATAATGGAAGTACATTCCAATGAACAAATGCTCGAGTTTGCTCTCATCGAAAATTTACAGCGCGAGCATTTGAATCCGATTGAAATTGCCGTTTCGTATCAGCGTTTGATTGACGAATGTAAACTCACGCACGAACAAGTTTCGGAAAAAGTGGGGAAGAGCAGAACGGCGGTAACAAACAATTTGCGTTTGCTCAAACTTCCGCAGACAATTCAAGATGGCGTACGTGAAAAGAAAATTTCTGAAGGACACGCGCGAAGTTTGGCAGCGATTCCGACGGAGATGGAGCAACTTGTTGTGTTCAATAAAATTGTGAAGTTTGATTTGTCGGTGAGAAAAGTTGAACAGATTGTGCAAGAGTACAATAAGGAAAATAAACTCCGAACACGTATTCCGAAAAAATATTTTCCGCCGAATGAAGTAGAAGAAAAACTTCGCAATGCGCTCGGAACAAAAGTAATGATTAAACAAAAGGCAAAAGGCAACGGCGAAATCGTCGTAGAATATTATTCGCTCGATGATTTGGAGCGATTGATTGAATTAATATCGACTACTAAAAATTAAATTTTATGAAACGCATCATACAAACAGAAAACGCGCCGCTTCCAATTGGTCCGTATAGTCAAGGAGTGGTGTTTGGCAGCGGCATTTTAATTACTGCGGGACAAATTCCGCTTGACCCTTCTACGGGAA
>VGWC01000058.1 GCA_016873775.1 Ignavibacteria bacterium
ATATTCTTTCGCTTCGTAGATTGTAACATCAAAACCGAGCAACGCACATTCCGCCGCACACGAAAGTCCGGATGGTCCGCCGCCAATAATGCCAACGGATTTTCCATTCTTTGGCGCGGGAGTAAAAAGTTTCGGCATTCCGTTTGCAAAATATGTATCAATTGCGTAACGCTGCAACCTGCCAATCTCAATCGGTTTTTCACCGCGCTCGTTATAGACACACGCACCTTCGCACAAAACATCAACGGGACACGCTTTTGCACACGTGAGCGCAATCCAATTCGATTGTAAAATTGTTTTCGCCGAACCTTTCATATTTTCCGTCGCAATTTTTTTGATGAACGTAGAAATATCAATATGTGTCGGACACGCTTTCATACACGGCGAATCGAAGCAATACAAACAGCGATTTGCTTCGGCGGTTGCTTGGTTTTTTGTGAACGCAGGTTTGAGTTCTGCGAAATTACTTTCGTATTGTTCGTGAGAGAGTTTTGGAGCTAAATTCATTTTAGAAAATCATTTGAAAAATTTTACATTTTATATTTTACATTGAGCATTGAAGAAACAATCTAAAATCTAAAATGTAAAATATAAAATCAATAAATATTCGTCTCTCGTTTCTTTCCTGTAAAATCAATATACACGGTTTTTATTTCGGTGTAGAAATCAAACACTTCCGTTCCTTGTTCGCGTGGACCGATGCCGGTTGATTTGCTTCCACCAAATGGTGCTTGTGCTTCTCCGCCAATCGTAGCAGAGTTGATATGCACTTTTCCCACTTCACTCATTTCTGCGAAGCGCATAATTTTTGCAATGTCGTGAGAATACAGCGACGCAGACAAACCGAACTTTACACCGTTTGCAATTTCTACTGCATCATCAAAATTCTTCGCGCGAATAATCGAAATCACCGGACCAAAAATTTCTTCTTGCGCTATTCTCATTTGCGGCGTAACGTTATCGAACAATGTCGGCTCGACAAAATATCCATTTGCAAAATCTCCATTCGTCAATCGTTTTCCGCCTTTGAGCAAATGCGCGCCATCTTGTTTACCGATATCAATGTAATTCAATACCGTTTTCATTTGTCCTTCATCAACGCTTGGTCCCATATCGGTTTCAGATTTTATTCCATCGCCGACTTTGAAATTTTCCAATCGCTTCAACATCAATTCGGTAAATTGAGCCGCTACACTTTCTTCTACTATCAAACGACTTGCTGCAGTGCATCGTTGTCCCGTGGAACCGAATCCACCGAGTATTGCTCCTTCAACAGCAAGACTCAGATCTGCATCTGCAAGAATGACGAGAGGATTTTTTCCACCCATTTCGCATTGCACTCGAATTCCACGACGTGATGCTTGTTCATACAATCCGCAACCAATTTCATTGGAACCTGTGAAAGAAATTCCGTGAACATCTTTGTTATTGACAATCTCATCACCGACAACGCTTCCGTTTCCAAAAACCAAATTTAAAACTCCCGGTGGAAATCCCGCTTCTTCAAATATCTCGACAATCTTTACGGCAGAAAGCGGCGTGTTCGTAGCGGGTTTGAACACAACTGTATTTCCAGCAACGAGTGCAGGTGCAATTTTCCACAACGGAATTGCATTCGGAAAATTCCATGGAGTAATCAATCCCATCACACCAAGCGGTTGACGAATTGTATAAATAAATGTGTTTGGAAGTTCGGAAGGAATTGTTTTTCCGTTAAGACGACGACCTTCGCCGGCTGTAAATTCCATTATGTTAATCGCTCGCTGAATTTCCCCGCGCGCTTCTCGAAGAATTTTTCCTTCTTCTTTCGTGAGCGCAATTGCAACGTCTTCAATGCGTTCCTGCAATAATCTCATCGCTTGAAACATCATCTTTCCGCGCACAGGTGATGGCGTGGTTTTCCATTTGTGAAACGCTTCTTTCGCGTACGCAATTGCTTCTTTTGTTTCTTCGCGTGTGGAAAGGGGAGTGTGGCACAACACTTCATTTGTGTTTGCAGGATTGATGTTCGGCGTAGTTTTTCCGCTCGAAGAGGAAACCCATTTTCCGTTGATGTAGTTTTTCAGTGTGGGGATTTCTTTTGACGTTATTTGCATTATCAGGTATTAGGTAAAAGGTTTTAGATTCTAGAAAGTGAAAATATTTTTCACATTGATTTTCGTTCCATTGATCACCATCGAAGTAATTTTTTCTTTTTCAGAAAATACTTTTCCAGCAGAATATCATTTTTCTTCAAGAACAAATTGTATTACTACTTTCTTTCCTGCGGCTTGGCGTCTTCGCGTGAGCAATCAATTTTATTTCATCAAAATCATTCTTTTCGTTTCCGAAAAATTCTTTGTTTGCAAACGATAGAAATACATTCCGCTTGGATATGGCGCAGCATTCCATTCGATGGAGTACGTTCCTGCTTGTAATTCTTTTTGTATTAGCGTAAAAACTTCTTCTCCGAGCAGATTAAATATTTTCAGCGTTACAAATTCATCCGATGGAATTCCGAATGTAAATTTTGTAACCGGATTGAACGGATTCGGATAATTTTGTTCGAGGAACAATGCAGCCGGAATTTCATCCAGCCGATTTTCTGAAACTGACACAAGCCCGGAATCCGTTCGCATCGTTATCGCAAGTAAACCCAAAACTCCGGTTGAGCCAATGACTGTTCCCGTTCCTGTTGATGGATTGATGTGAATAAGATTATTGATGGATGTTCCCGAACCCTTTAGTCCATACAAATTTCCGAATGCATCGAATGTCAACGACGGGGTAATTTGATTATCTCCCGTATTTCCGATGAGCGTTACTTGCCCGTTTGTGGTGTTTACCGTATAAATTTTATCTCTTCCGGAAATTGGCGGACGAACAGATGCGAATAATAATTGGTTTGCCGGTTGGAATGAAAATCCGGAATAAAACATATTTGAAGCATTACCGATAAATAAATCTTCGCCGGTTTGTTCGTTGATGGTAAATAAATCCCCGCTCGTTGTTCCTGCAAACAATGTCCCGTCATTGCGGAATGCAATTGCACGAAGATTGGGAATCGCTAATGTTGCAGAAGGAATTACTTCGCCGTACATACTGCTGACACGGTATAAAATTGAAGACGATGAATTTGTCCGTATGCCAAATAGTTCTTTGCTTGTTGGATGAATTGCGAGTCCGTGAAGTTCGCCAACCGTTAATGCGCCGACTTCTGTTCCGGTTCCGGTGCTTGTATTGAGGGAGTAGAGCGTACCGGTGTTTGATGCCGCATATAATTTCCCGACGTCCGCTTTTCCAATATGAACACCTTTACCTGTTAGGTAAATTTTGGAGATGGGCGCATTGGGGTCGTTGCTTGTTATCGAAATTGTATCGAATGTTTCTCCATGGATTTCGGGAGAGAACGAAATTTTGAATTCTACGTTTTCATCAAACGCCAAATGAACCGGAAACGTTGGAAGGTCGAGAAGCTGAAATTGCGCAGATATATTTGTTATGGATGAAACGGACAGTGTTTCTGCTCCGACATTTCTAATCGTTGCTTCAATGGTGTCATGCGTAAAGGTTTCAACTTTTGAGAATACGAATTGTGATGGAGACGCAAGAATAGATGCAACGGAATCTATCATTAAACGGGTTTCGAAAGCGGAGCGGCCATGAGTACCAACGCGTAACAATCGTTCTGTTCCGTGTTCAAAATAATCGAAATCGAGAGCAGGAACAACCGGTAATCCGTTTCCTTGCCGCGTCCAGTTTATTCCCGCATTTGTTGAAAGATAAACACCAAGGTCGTTGGCAACATAATAATGATTGGTATGATGCGGGTCAACAAACATATCACTGTGCGGAACATCGGGTAAATCGCCGGAAATATTTTCCCACGATAGACCGAAATTTGTAGAACGAAATGCTTTCCCCGAACCGAATCCCGAACGAACGGCAAAGATTGTTGTTTCGTCAGTGGGATGCGGAACAACCCGCGATATATATCGTGTTGGCTGGGGGAGAGGAGTTGCGCTTCCCCACGTGAACCCGCCATCAGTTGAAACCTTTATTTCCGTACTTGCCGCAAGCATCATTCGGTTTGCATTAACACGACTGAAGTGGAGAGAATTGATGACAGCTCCCGTAACGTTGGAACTGATTGCATCCCACGATGAGCCGCCGTTAATAGAACGAAAAATACTTCGCGACGCTCCGTATATCCATTCATGATTTTCCGGATGAATGAGAAATGGCGTTGTCCAATCCGGTGATGTTTCCCACGGAGGAGTCACATTAGAAAAAGTATTGGGATTACCGTTACTCACGCTTTTTAACAATGCTCCGTTTTGATAGGAAACGTAGTATGTATTTTCATTTTCGTAATCAATAAAACATTCCATTCCGTCTGCGCCAAAAATTACATTCCACGGCGTTTCACCTTTGTTGCTTGTTTTCGAAGTTCCGTTATCTTGAGCGCCGGCAATTACTATATCAGGATTGGTTGGGTGCGATGCGATTCGGTAAAATTGCAGCGTAGAAAGTCCGGCATTTCTATGTACCCACGATGTGCCGCCATTGGTAGAAGTATAAATTCCTCCGTCGCATCCAAGATAACGAACAGTCGGATTGGATGGAGCAAATCTCATTATGTGGTAATCAACGTGCGTTTGTGAAATAGTGGAAAAAGTCTGTCCGCCGTTCGACGAATACCGAAGCTGCTGGTCGCCGATATACACTTCGTTCGGGTTTTGCGGATTGACTCCTAATAATAAATCATACCATCCTTGCCCGCTCGTGTATGATTGCGAAACGGCTCCCCAATTTACGCCATCGTTGGTGGATTTATACAATTGCATCGTGCCATCAGTTTTGTAAATCAGCGCAAAGATTGTTGATGGAGAAGATGTTGGAACGGATAGTTGAATGCGTGCTATTGTGCCGGATGTTGGAAGTCCACTTGTTGAGCGATTCCACGATAAACCCATATCGGTAGAAAAATAAAAACCAGCAGTTGCACCTCCACCACAACCAGCGTACACTCTGTTTTCGTTCAACGGGTGAAAAACAACATCGAATCCATTGTCCGCATCAATAACTTTTGCCCACGTATTTCCGGAATCTCCGCTTCGCCAAATTCCTTCATTCGTCAAATTTCCCAAATAGGAATATCCGCTTCCAAGTCCCGCGAGAATAATGTTCGATTGGAAAGGGCTGACAGCAAGCGCACCAAAATGAGTTACTGTTCCAAAACCGCTTGTTACATTCATCCACGTTGCTCCTGCATCAGTTGACTTAAATAATCCTTTGCCGTTATACACAACGTGATTAAAATTATACATTGCTTCGCCTGCGCCGGCATAAATATTATTCGGATTTGAAGGGTCAATAGCAATCGCGCCGAAAGTGTTCGAAGCAAATTCATCGCTTAAACTATTCCAGTTCAATCCGCCATCGGTCGTTTTCCATAAACCTCCGCCCGCTGCCCCGAGATAAACAACAGTGGGGTCAGTTGGATGAATTGCCAATGCGCGAACTCTTCCGCTGCACGTTCCCCATTGTGCTGGAGAAGTATAGATGATGCCGCGCGGTCCCAGTTGTGTCCACTCAGCTATTTGTGATTGTTTGTATTTGTTTGATTGCTCGAGGGAACGTAACTTATCACGTTCTGTTGTGTACGTGCTGATAGAAATTGTATCGTAAGGAAATGCGCGAGGGCGATAAAACCATTCAAAGCGTTTATAGGTGTTTGTGCGTTGAATGTCTGCAGGAATTTCATCCCAGAGTGATGTTTGTTGCGCAATAAGCTGTGTTGCAAACACAAAAAGATAGAATGTAACAATGATAGTAAGAGTATTGATTTTGGATGTGAATGGTGTTGTATTCATTTGATAAGTTTGAGTGTGAAATAAAAAAAACCGCGATGAATATAGGAAAGGAAATAGAGAAATGGAAAAGAAAAAACCCGTTATCTTCATAACGGGTTTTTAGATTTGAGAAAACAGATTCTTCGTTATTTCATGAGCGCCATCTTCCGCACCTGCGAAAAACTTTCTCCTTCGCCGGTAGCGGTGAGTTTGTAGAAATACATTCCGCTGGGAACATTATGTGCATTCCATTGAACAAAATACTTTCCTGCGTTCATTTCTTGTTGAACAAGTGTTTCAATGTCTCTTCCAAGCACATCAAAGATTTTCAGTGTAACGAATCCGTGTTTGGGAAGTTGAAAATTGATTTCTGTTACAGGATTAAACGGATTCGGATAATTTTGTTCGAGAGAATATATTGTTGGTTTCTCAAAGGTTGTATAACGTATTCCAAGACTCACGCTATCGGGCCACAATGCAAGCGCTTGCGCATTTGATATTCCCAAATTTCCGATAACTGTTCCAACGGCATTTGAAGTATCAATGCTGATGAATTTACTTGCAGAAATTCCGGTTCCAACTAAACCGTACAATCGTCCCGTTGCATCAAAAATCAAATCGGGTGTAATGGATGCAAGACCGGTATTTCCTACGAAAACTGTATCACCAAGAGGAAAATTGATTTTGTAAATTTTATCCCTTCCCACTAAAGCCGGACGAACGGAAGCCCACATTTGATTGGTGATTGGATTAATTGCTAATCCGGCAATTTGGATACCCGTTAATGCAACTTCAAGTGCATCGCCGGTATTCATATCCACAGAATAAATACTCCCGCTTGATGAACCAACAAATAATGTTCCATCGGACTTAAATTCCATACCTTTTACGTTTTGCAAATCAAGCGTTGCAATAGAATACGCGTCTCCTTGCGTGCTATTGATTCGAACGATATTATACGCTGAAACAGTTTTTGCTAATCCAACGAGTTCATGCGTTTGCGGATGTACACGAACGCTGACGATATCCGAAAATCCGGTAGAACCAATTGGTGTTGCAACTCCCGTCAACGGATTGATAGTTAACAGTCTTCCGCCGTCGGTTGAACCTGTCGTAACGTACAACACACCTTTTTGTGCTGGAGTAATTGTATAGCCTTTTCCTTTGAGTGCAATTACTGATGTTGTATCACTGGAATTGTTTGAAGTCAAAAGCACAGAATCTACTATAACACCGTTTACAGAAGCAGTATAAGAAAACTGCAATTTCGCTGTATCAAAATACGAAACCGTTATTGGCAAAGATGGAAGGTTGACAAGATGAAATTGTGAACCCGGTGTTGAAACATTGGAAATAATTAAATCTTCAATTCCATCATTGGTAACCAATACAGTAAGTGTGTCGCTTGTTTCACCGATTTGATACGAACCAAAATCAATTGAATCACTGCTCAACGCCATCACACGCCCAGGAAATGGGCTCATTTTTATTTTTCCCACCCACGTTCCCCACGTATTTGCGGGAATCGGTGCAAACTCCGTAAAAGTCCATATTGCATTTTGTTCAATTGGGTCCAATGCAATTCCATTGTAATCTCCCCAACGGTTGCGACCGTTTCCTACTTTCACGTAGTTTGCTTCACCAACTTTTACTGGTACACTTGGTGAAAGTCCCGGAGAATCATTCTCTTTTCTTCCTGTAACATACGCGCCAATATATTCTGTTAATCCGCTGCGACTATATGTAATGATAATGTTTCGTTCTTCATCAACCATAATAGCAGGATAAAAATGCCAGAAACCATCTTTTCCCATTGCAATATCTTCTTTCACTTGACTTGTAAATGGATTGATGCGAACATACCGAACAGCAGAAAATTGACTACCTGCGCCGCTTCCAATGCAATGCACTGCCCATAACGAACTATCTCGATAAATAACGTTTGCGCGAATTTTACTTCCTCCTCCTTCAATCAATGTTGAACTTCCGCCCAATTGATTTGCATTTGGCGGTGTTGAATATTGTGTTACGGAAACATTTGCGCCGGAAATTGTTGGTGTCGTAATGGGATTATGAATTTTCCACAACGTTAAATAGGTTCCCGAAGAAAACGGAGATGAATTCATCATAAATCCCATTCCCAAAGAATCAAACGCCGACATCGGTCGAACATTATCCGGTGTTACCGATGTACTCGATGGGTCTCGGAAATCCCAAAAATCTTTCCACGAAATCGCTCCAGGCGTACTGGAATAGAGTTCCGCTTTGTTTATAATACGCAATTTTGAATATCGAAAACTTCCCGAAAAAGCAAATTGACGCGACGTTAAATAAATCGCTTGGGCATCATAACCTAATGCTGGATAATCTCCCCAACTTCCAATTCCCGAATCGCCAACGGTGAACGACGGAGTTCTCCAGTTTATCCATTGTCCCATCGGATTACTATCATCCGAAACCGAAAACAGATGATAATGTTCCGATGCCGTTGGCGTTGTCATCCATTGCATTACCCAACGATTCGCAAAATTGTCATAAATAACTTGCGGGTCATTGGGTCCGCTTCCCGGTGCAATACTGTTAAACCAAACAGATGCCTGAATAGTTTTCAACGTAGTACCGTTTTTATCATAAATTCTGAACGCAGAATTTACCAACACCATGATATGATTCGGACCTGCTGCCATAATCGGATCCGGAGGAAAACCGCCTTGGTCATTAATTCCACGAAAATTTTTTTCAACGACAGGACGAGAATTTCCTAACGAAAATTTTTCTTCCAAATAGTTTGAACCTTCAGGAGCAGAAGGAGGCATCATATTCGGCGGAGGCGGAAGCAGAGGAACTTCGGGATTATTCGTTTTTTGAAATGAAGAACCATCGGAAATGAATGGCGCTTCAGAAAATAATCCGGTATTCACTATAACGCCAGATGCAACTGAACCATTTTTGGGTCCTTTTACCAATTGCGAGTTCGCTTGCAATGAAATAATGAATAATAAGATAATTGTTATGTTAAGAGAAAGAGGTTTCATAGAGAGTTTGTGTTTGTAGTGAATAAAAAAATGTTATGAAATCATCGTATCGGCTATAATAAGTGCATCATCAAGCGCTTTTATGCCCATATCAATTTCGTCTTTGGATACAATGAGCGGCGGAGCAATGACAAAATGTGAAACCCACGCTTGAACAAATACGCCATTCTTCATCATTTCCATCGCAACTTTGTCAACAAGGAGAGGAGTTCCGCTGATTTTATCATTGTACGTGTTGAACGGTTCTTTCGTTTGTTGATTCTTTACAAGTTCGACTGCACAAAACATTCCAATGCCGCGAACTTCACCGATGGATTTGTGTTTTGCTTTTAGTTCGTGCAGTTTTGTTCCGAGATAATTTCCAAATTCAATTGCGCGTTGATTTAAATTCAATCGTTTCATTTCATTGATAGAAGCAATCGCAGGAGCAAGTGTTAGAGGATGCGCTTCATACGTATGTCCATGAGAAAAATAATGGTCATCGAAAAACTCCGCAATCTTTTTGGAAGTCGCGCAAAGTCCGAGCGGCATATATGCGGTTGTAATTCCTTTTGCAGTTGTTAAAATATCGGGCGATACATTCCAATGGTCAATCGCAAACCATGTTCCTGTTCGTCCCCAACCGCTCATCACTTCATCGGCAATGAGCAGAACATTATGTTTGTCGCAAATTTCTCTGAGTCGCGGAAAATACTCTTTCGGTGGAACGAGAACTCCATTCGTGCCGACAACCGGTTCAACAATTACTGCGGCAACATCGCTTTCATTTTGAATCATATGTTCGATGTAATCAGCGCATGCAACATTACATTCCGGATAATGATGATGCATTGGACATTTGTAGCAATTTACTTCCGGCGCAAAAATTACACCTTGCACTTTTCCCGCCGGTTCCATTGCCCAACGCCGCGGGTCGCCCGTTGCCGCAATCGAACCCATCGTTGAGCCGTGATACGAACGATAGCGCGCTATGATTTTTGTTTTGCCCGTGTACATTCGCGCAATTTTGAATGCGGCTTCGTTTGCTTCTGTTCCCGATGTTGTGAAGAAAAATTTTTCCAATCCTTTCGGAAGAACAGTGAGAAGTTGTTTGCTTAATTCCGCGCGAACATCTGTTGCAAATCCCGGTGCAATGTAAGGAAGTGATGCGGCTTGTTCCTGAATTGCTTTTACCACCGCTTGATTTTTGTACCCAAGCGTAACACACATTAACTGCGAAGAAAAGTCAAGATATTTTTTCCCGCTTGCATCAATAAAATACACTCCTTCCGCATCAACGACGTGAAGCGGTTTCCAATTTTTTTGAAATCGCCACGTTCCGTATGTGTATTTTGCCGTAAGTTCAGAAACGGAAAGTTGTTGTGGTTCTTGTTCGTTCATAAAATTGTTTTGCGTTCGTTTGAGTTTGAAAAATTATTTTCTCGTTGCTTTGTAAAGAACAGTTTTTTCTCTTACAACAAATCCCATCGGTTCTTTTTTCGGAAGCGGAGGTGGTTCAAGTAATCTTCTCATTGCGCTGAAAACAAGTTTGAATTGTCCGTCGTATCTTTTTTCCATTTCATCAATTCGTCGCGAGAGTTCTTTATTGTTTGAATACATTTGCCGCAACTTGACGAAAGTTTTCATTATTTGAATGTTCACCTGAATTGCGCGTTTACTTTTGAGAACACTTGATAACATTGCAACACCAAGTTCTGTAAATGCATACGGTAATTGATATGAAAATTTTAAGTCTTGGAGGTGGTCACAATTTGTTACCACCTTTTTTCGTTCTTCTTTTGTAAGTTGAAACATAAACTCTTTGGGAAATCGTTCAATGTTTCGTTTTACTGCTTGATTTAAAACTTTTGTTTGAACGTGATAGAGTTCAGCCAAATCACGGTCAATCAATATTTTTTCTCCGCGAAGAAAGATTATTCGATTTTCAATTCTTTCGATGGGAACGATTGCTTTCACTGAAAATTGAATTTACGATTTCTCCACTGCACTAATTGCACCATATTCTTCCGGTCTTCTGTCGCGGAAAAATTGCCACGTATCTCTCACTTCTTGAATTTCATCTAAGTTTAAGTCTGCAACGACGAGAAAATCTTTATCGCGCGGCGCTTCTGCAATTATTTTTCCACGCGGATTACAGAAATAACTTTGTCCGTAAAATTCTCCGATGTTCCACGGCGCTTCAAATCCTACACGATTAATTGCTCCTACAAAATATCCATTCGCAACTGCGTGCGCGGGTTGTTCGAGTTTCCACAAATATTCTGAAAGTCCGGCAACAGTTGCGGAAGGATTGAAAATAATTTCTGCGCCATTCAGTCCAAGAATACGCGCGCCTTCGGGAAAATGTCTATCGTAACAAATGTAAACTCCGATATCAGCATACGCAGTTTTAAAAACAGGAAAGCCAAGATTTCCCGGTTTGAAATAAAACTTTTCCCAAAATCCGGGTTCAACTTGAGGAATATGATGTTTGCGATATTTGCCGAGATATTTTCCATCAGCATCAATTATCGCAGCCGTGTTGTAATAGATACCTGAAATTTCTTCTTCGTAAATCGGAAGAACGATTACCATCGAATATTTCTTTGCAATCTCTTGAAACATTTTCGTCGTTGGTCCATCGGGAATTTTTTCGACGAGCGCATACCATTTCTTTTTTTGTTCCGCGCAAAAATATGGACCATAAAATAATTCTTGCATACAGAGTATTTGTACACCCTTTTTAGCGGCTTCGTCAATCACTGCAAGATGTTTTTCAATCATTGCTTTTTTGATGACTTCGATTGGTTGTTCGGAAGATGTTGCGAGCGTGGTTTGAATTAATCCACCGCGAACGATTCGGGACATAAATTCTCCGCTGTGTATTTAAGAGTGAGTTGATATTTTTTGGAAAAATAAAAAAAACTTCTATTGAAGTTTATTTTGTTGGCGAAAATATAAAGAGATTTGCGAAAGGGAAAAACTGTATGTTCAGTTTTTTTGAGCAAGGAGGAGAGAAGAAACGAGAGGTTCGAGAAGAAAGAAATTCTTCGTTACAAAACGTATACCATTATTTTATCCAGCATCATTAATGCAATAAGAAGTGGGAAATAAACAATTGAAGCAAGCAAAAGTCGTTTTGCGTTTGTGTTTGATTTATCTTTCACCAGTAAAATTCCGTAAGCAAGAAATCCAAGACCAATAACTATCGCGCCAAAGAAATATATTTTTCCTGTGAGTTGAAAAATTGTTGGAAGAATGCTTGTAGGAATTAGAACGATGCAATGAATCAATATTTGAAAACTTGTGCTTTTTCCTTCAGGTTCAATAACAGGCAAAAAGGGAAAACCTGCTCGCTCATAATCTTTCCTGTACATCCATGCGATAGAAAGGAAATGCGGTATTTGCCAAATGAAAAGTATGGCAAATAACGTCCATGCTTCAATGGAGATTTCATTTCGAACAGCAGTCCATCCCATCAGCGGGGGAACTGCTCCGGGGAAACTTCCGATGATTGTTGATAATGAAGTAATTTTTTTTGATGGCGTGTAAATAAAAAGGTAACCGCCGATTGTTGCGGCTCCTAAAACGCTTGTTAGTAGATTGACAAATTGTGCAAGATAGAAAATTCCTGTTACGGAACAGAGAATTCCGAATAATAATCCGTCGTGATATGAAATTTTTCCCAAAGGAATCGGTCGAAGTTTTGTTCTGTTCATCAATGCATCAATTTCATATTCCATCACCATATTCAATGAACCACCGCCTGCTGCAATAAGTGCAGTTCCGATAAGCGTATGCATCAATAACAGCAAATCCAATGAATTCACACTTCCGAGAGCAAATCCTGCGAATGTAGTTGTCAAAGCGAGATACGTTATTCCAGGTTTTGAAAGTTCGTAAAAATTTCTCATCGTGGAAATGTAATGAGAGAGAGGAAGACTTGTTGTACTGAGTGCTTTCAAGAAATTAAACGATGTAACTAATGTTTTGCGAATACGATGTTGTAAGCACTGTGTTGAATGGATGTGTAATGTTTTCTCACGAAAAGTGTGAGACACAAACTTATCGCCAACATCCCCGCGCCGGTTGCAAGATGTAAAACGGTAGCAGTTACCATTGTCCAATTGGTATTGACGGAATCAAGAGAAATATATTTCAAAAAGAACGAAGCCGTTCCGATGAACAATTGAACCCACAGTAAATGTTGCAACGATTGAATCAAACGAAGAATTGTTTTTTGCGATGTATGTTTTTTGAAGCGATAGGTGTATTTCAAAATAAGATATGACACAGCACTTGCACCAAAGAGATGGAAAATCAAGTAACTGCTAATGAGAGTGTCATTGTGTCGAAGTAATGCGCCAAGTATAAGTTGGACGAAAATGGAAATTGTAATAAGCGTTGAAGTTCGCTGAAAAGAGAATGATGTGCTGGATTCCAAGACTTCGATTTTTTTTTGCCATTCTGGAGATGTAAAAAGCGCGATACTTACTGTGATGCAGAAGAACGTTTGAGCAAGTGTTGCGTGCGTTGCTGAAACAAACTGCGGAAGATAAAATAGTACGGTGATTCCGCCGAAAATTCCTTGCACAATAACTGCAAGTAAGGCGATGAAACCTAACTTTTTCATCCAAGAACGTTGTTCAGTTCTCCAAATCCAGATAGAGAGAATTACCGTGAGAAAACCGATGAACGATGCAAGAAGGCGGTGGCCGTGTTCAAATAAAATTCCCCCAATCCATTGTTCCACAGGAAAGAGGAACATATTTTCCCCGTACGTGTTAGGCCAATCGGGAACTGCAAGACCTGAGTCGGTGCTTGTTACCAATCCTCCAGCAATGAGTAAAAGAAATGTGCAACAGGAAAGGAATATAGCGTACCGATGTAAATAGTTGTTATATGTCATTGAACCAGATACCGTATTACTGATTCAATTCTGCTTCATGTTCCTTCATCCACGCTTCAAATTCTTCTGTCGTTTGAACGTTCATATACCCGCGCATTCTGAAATGTCCGAGTCCGCAAAGTTGAGCGCACGCAATTTCAGACGGAATATCTTCTGCTACGCGAATGTGAGTAATTCCTGCATAGCGCAACGTTGTGTTTGCTTCGTCGGAGATGTAATCATATTTTGCAAGAATAACAGTTCCATCGTTTGCTTTGTAATCCTGCAGCGAAACAAGATTGAATTGACGTACCGAATCAGAAGTCGAAACATATCGCGCAACTTGTTCCTGAAGTTGTTTTGTTGTTGTATTTGCTTCGAATTGAACAGGAACGGAAATGCCGGGTATCGCGTCTTGTTTCACGCGCATATACGGCAAGTTCAAACTGTGAATAACATCTTTACTGGTGAGATGAATGTAAATCGGTTTGTTGACAGGAAGGTTGAATTGGTTAATAGTAATGATATCGTCCTTGGCGTTTGCATCGGTTCTATCAATTCCTAAGGGATTATCTGCATCAACAAGTTTTAAATCGGTTGTACCAAATTTTCCATCGTTTCCGGGATAGTGAATATTCCAAGCAAATTGTTCCGCAACAATACGAACTTCCAATACATCGTTTGTTTTAGAAATGTCTATACGATTAGCCCAAACAGGCAAGGAGAAAACGAAGAGTTCTACTAATTCAATCGCAGCAATAATAAGCGTAAGATACAAGATAAATTTTGTTTTTGTTCCTGTGTAATTCGCTTGTGGGTTTTTTGATTGACGAAAACGGATGAGCACATAAACATAGTACACTGTCCATCCAATGAAGAGTGCAAACATTAGCCAGTGGATTTTGTAAATCAGTTCGTCAATGAGATGCCCGTGAGCAGAGGTAATAGGCGGTAATTTGAGAAGTTCTTCCACAGTTTTTTTTGATATTAAAAGTTACATTATTTGTTTACAATTC
>VGWC01000059.1 GCA_016873775.1 Ignavibacteria bacterium
ATTATTCTCGAACAACACGGCGTAAAAATTTTCGTTGACTCGAAAAGTATGTTTTATTTCGGTGGAACAATTCTTGATTTCTCCGATGGATTAAGCGGAAAAGGATTTGTCTTCAACAATCCGAAAGCAACCAAAACGTGTGGTTGCGTGAATTCGTTTTCAGCATCGTAAAAATTTTATGAGTAGAAACCAAGTTTATACATTGATATCTTCCGACCCGGAAATAATGCACGGAAAACCTTGTGTAAAAGGTACACGTATTCCCGTTGCGTTGGTTGTTTCAATGCTTGCTGACGGAATGAGTGAAGAAGAAATTTTGAAAGATTATCCTTCGCTGAAACGCCGCTCTATAAAAGCCGCATTAAAATACGCTTCGATGATGTGCGAGTATGAAACTGCAAGAATATGAAAGTGAAATTTTTGCTTGATGAAAATTTACCTTTTGAACTCATTCAGTTATTTGAAAAAGAACATTACGTTGTAGAACACATAAAGAAAATCGGAAAGACTGGTTTGAAAAATGGAGCAGTGTATTCGTATGCAGCGAAAAACAAAATGTGGATTATTACTCGCGATACTGATTTTCAAAGTATAGTAAAATTCAATTTGTATAGTGTAAGTGGGGTTATTGTTTTCCGATTGAGTGATACAACAACGGCAAGTTTGCTTTTATCAACGAGAAAAATTCTGAAACGATTCAAAAATAAATTTCACATCAAGCGTTTAATTGTAGTTTTTGATAACACACTTCAAATTTATCCGAAATAATTTTTACCAATGTTTTTCAATCGAAAGAAAAATAACGACGAACAAGCGCAAGAAGTTTTAGAATCTCCTCAAGAAAATATAATTCAAAATGAGGTCGATGACTCGACTCGTCGAGAAGAAGTAAAACCGATTGACGTTACGAATGGCTCGTTGCAAACAGTTGATACAAGTTTACTGTGGGATGCATTGCGCGAATGTTACGACCCGGAAATTCCCGTCAATATTGTGGATTTGGGATTAGTGTATGAATTGAAAGTGCAAGAGAATTTTGCATACGTGAAAATGACGCTCACTGCTCCGGGTTGCGGAATGGGACCAATGATTGCAAGCGACGTGCGAAGAAAAGTGTTGCAAGTTCCCGGTGTGCGCGATGCAAAAATTGATTTAGTATTCAATCCTCCGTGGACAACGTCAATGATGTCGGAACAAGCGAAATTGATTTTGAATATTCCGTAGACAGTTAAAAGTTAAAATGGACAGAAGAAAATTTCTATCATCTGTTCTTACTGCGGGAACAGTTGCCGCTACAGAAAGTTTTTTACCAACTAATATTTTTCACAACAAGATAAAGAAAAGAAAACTATGGCTTTCACATTACCTCAACTACCATATGCGTACGATGCGCTTGAACCTTACATCGATACGCAAACGATGCAAATCCATCACGGAAAACATCATCAGGCGTATGTGGACAACTTGAACAAAGCAGTTGCAGGAACAGAATGGGAATCGAAATCTCTCGAAGAAATTCTTGCGAACATTTCTAAACTCGCGCCGGCAGTTCGCAACAACGGCGGCGGACATTACAATCACTCGCTGTTTTGGCAAGTGATGAAACAAAACGGTCAACGACTCGACTCTTCGAGCGGCGGAATGCCCAGCGGCGAACTCGCAAATGCCATCACGCGCGATTTTACTTCGTTCGATAAATTTAAAGAAGCATTTGGCAATGCGGGAATGACGCGCTTTGGTTCCGGTTGGTCGTGGCTCATTAAACAAGACGGAAAACTTGTTGTGTGTTCAACGCCGAATCAAGACAATCCGATGATGGACATTGCTGAAGTAAAAGGCGTGCCGATTCTCGGAATGGATGTGTGGGAACATGCATATTATTTGAAATACCAAAATCGCCGCGCAGATTATATTGCCGCATTTTGGAACGTTGTCAACTGGGATGAAATTGCGAAGAGATTTGCAGCAAAGTAACTTTTGTGAAGAAAACTTCAAACAAAAAAACGACAAAGAAATTCACTAAACGAATTCCTCTTGCGCAAAAACCTCCGAAAGTTGAAGTGCCGGAAAAAGCATACAGCCGAAGAAAAGCAAAAAAGGAATTGAGAAATTTACTCAACAACAATCAAGAAACCAATGAATAAAAAAACACAAAATGCATGGAAGAAACATCGCAAGAAAGCAGCGAAAATGAAAGCAAAGCGAAAAGCGATGAAAGCGAATGCGAAAACTCCACAAGCATAAACGTAAAGAACCAAGTTTCACAGTGAAACTTGGTTTCTTTATTTTTATCCGCAATTTATGAATGAAATGTTGAACAAAATTCCTTTCTACACAATTGGAAAAAACGTTTTTGATTTTTCCAGAACATATTTGATGGGAATTTTGAACGTTACTCCCGATTCGTTTTCGGATGGAGGAAAATATTTTTCTATTGAAAGTGCAATAAAGCGTGGAATAGAAATGGTAGAAAATGGCGCAGATATAATTGATATTGGCGGAGAATCAACGCGACCAAATTCTGAATCAATTTCTGTCGGGGAAGAATTACGAAGAACAATTCCCGTGATTGAACAACTTGCAAAACGAATTGACGTTCCGATTTCGATTGATACAACGAAATCAAAAGTTGCAGAAGAATCATTGAATGTTGGAGCAACGATGGTGAATGATATTTCCGGTTTGATGTTTGATGAGGAAATGATTTCTGTTGTTGCGAAAGCGAAAGCAAGTTTAGTCGTTATGCACATTCAAGGCAATCCGAAAACGATGCAACAAAATCCACGATATGAAAATGTTGTTGAAGAAGTAAAACAATTTTTGTTGAACGCAATTTTAAAAGCAACAGCAAATGGTGTTTCACAAATTTTTATTGACCCGGGAATTGGATTTGGAAAAGCGTTGGAACATAATCTTTCACTCTTAAACCATTTGCAAGAATTTACATCGCTCGGTTATCCAATTCTCGTTGGAACATCACGAAAATCATTTATCGGAAAATTGACAAACGAATTGCAAGCGGATAAACGATTGGAAGGAACTGCGGCATCAGTTGCACTTTCCATTTTGAATGGGGCAAATGTGGTTCGCGTTCATGATGTAAAGGAAATGAAGAAAGTGGTTTTAGTTACTGATGCAATTGTAAGAGCAAAGTAGATGAACAAATTTGAAAATGAAAAGAACGAAATGCTCGCGCTCTTTCGTTCTCGAGGAATAAAAGACGAGAATGTTCTTGCTGTAATGAAAAAAGTCGAGCGGCATTTGTTTGTTGATGAACCTTTCACGCGTCGTGCGTATGAAGATTGCGCATTGCCGATTTCAAATTCGCAAACAATTTCTCAGCCGTACACTGTTGCAATAATGACAGAATTGTTGCAAGTAAAAAAAACCGACAAGATTTTAGAAATAGGAACTGGTTCCGGTTATCAAGCGGCGGTACTTGCAGAACTTGGTGCTCGAGTATTTTCCATTGAGCGATTTTCCGATTTGCTTACAAAAGCACGTTCGCTTTTTTCAAAACTGGGTTACAACATTGCTACAAAAACTGGCGACGGAACAATTGGATGGAGTGAGTTTGCACCGTTCGATGGAATAATTGTAACTGCTGCTGCGCCGGAAATTCCCGAACCACTTTTGAAACAACTTGCAGAAGGAGGAAGGTTAGTCATTCCTACGGGAAATTTAGAATCGCAAAATATTATAGTTGTTACAAAAAGGGGAGATGAATTTGAAAGGAAAGTGATTGAAGGATTTAAGTTTGTTCCGCTTGTGGGAAAATTAGGATGGAAGTGAATTGCGATATGCGATGTGAGATTTGAGATATGAGTAAAACTACAAAAGCACGTCCCAAATCCCATATCTTAATTCAGGAAAAAAAAGTTCTTGTTCTCGTAGGACCAACCGCCTCTGGAAAAACACTGATGAGTGAAAAGATTGCAGACTTTCTTCCGATAGAAATTATTTCTGCAGACTCTCGGCAAATCTATAAACATCTAGATATCGGAACAGCAAAACCGCCGAAGGAGTTACTTCAAAAAATCAAACATCATTTTGTTGATGAATTGGAACCGAACGAAGGTTTCAACGCGGCAGAATTTTCAAAACGTGGTCGAAAAATTATTGAAGAAATATTTTCTCGAAAGAAAATTCCACTTGTACTTTGCGGAACTGGATTATATTTGCGCGCATTGCTAGATGGAATTTTCGAAGGACCATCAGCCGATTATGAAATTCGTGAGAAATTTTTTAAGCGTTATCAAAACGAAGGAGGCGAAAAACTACTCAATGAATTACGCGCGATTGATGCTGATGCGGCAAAAAAAATGCTTCCGACAAACAAACTTCGCATTGTTCGAGCGTTAGAAGTTTTTGAACTGACGGGAAAACCGATTTCACAACTTCAACAAGAAGAAACGAGCGCAGGAAATTTCCTTCCAATTATATTTGGATTAGAGTGGAATAGAAAAATTTTATACGACAGCATAAACAAGCGAGTGGAAGAAATGTTATCAAATGATTTTCTCGATGAAGTAGAAAAAATACAAGCGATGGGATTTTCTTCCAAACTCAATTCACTTCAAACAGTTGGTTATAAAGAAGCAGGTGCGTATTTGCGTAATGAAATTTCTTTCGAACGAATGAAAGAATTGGTGAAGCAAAATACTCGCCGCTATGCAAAAAGGCAACTGACGTGGTTTCGCAGTGATTCGAGAATTCAATGGATTTATCCAAGAACGACAGAAGATTTATCGGCATTGGCGAAAACTATTGTAGAACAATTCATTCGGCATTGACGTATTTCTTTGATGATTTCTTTTTTTTGTTTGCTGTGCATTTTTGTATTTTTTTCGCCAAAATTTTAAGAGAAAATTTAATCTGATGAAAGCAGTAGTAATGGCAGGGGGATTTGGAACGCGATTACGTCCCTTGACCTATTCACTTCCAAAACCGATGGTGCCGATGATGAACAAACCAATGATGCAACATATCATTGAATTGTTGCGAGCGCACGGAATTACCGATATTGTTGCTACGCTGTTTTATCAACCGGAAATAATCGCAAACTATTTTGGAGACGGTTCGCAGCATCAGGTAACAATGAAATTCATTTGCGCGGAAGAAGATTACGGAACCGCTGGGAGCGTTCGTAATGCAGCAGGATATTTGAACGATCGGTTTATCGTGATTAGCGGCGACGTACTTACCGATTTTAATCTTTCAAAAGCGATTCAATTTCATCAAGAAAACAAATCTCACGTTACGTTGTTGCTAACACGTAAGTCAAACCCGCTTCAATATGGTGTTGTAATTACAGATACAAACGGAAACATCGTTCGTTTTTTGGAAAAACCATCGTGGAGTGAAGTTTTTTCCGACACAATTAATACCGGAATTTATATCATTGAACCGGAAGTATTGCAGTTGATTCCCTATCACGAAGAGTTTGATTTCAGTAATAATTTATTTCCGTTGATGATGGAAAAAAAAATGCGATTGATGGGATATGTTGCCGAGGGATATTGGCGGGACGTCGGAACGCTTACGGAGTATCAAGAAGCGCATTACGATTGTCTTTCCCAGCGAGTGAATGTTGAACTGAGTGGTACGAAACAACAGCGGCATTTTATCGGGAAAGAAACCCAGGTGAAGACTTCATTCGATAATTTTTCCGGAACAGTTGTTCTTGGAAATAACTGTGTCATCGGAGAAGACGTGCGATTGAGCAATACCGTTATTGGAAACAACTGTACAATAGAAGCAGGAACGGTGATAAGCAATTCGGTATTATGGGATAATGTTACTATCGGAAGAAAATGTGAATTGTCTTCAGACGTTGTAGCAAGTCGTACAAAAATCGAGATGCAAAGTTTCATCGGCGATTCGGTTTTTATTGCTGAAGATTGTTTTTTAGGAAAACAAACACAGCTTTCATCGAATATAAAATTATGGCCCAAGAAAATTGTTGAAGACGGAGCCAAACTTTCTCATTCGCTTGTTTGGGAAGAAAAGTGGCTTCGGGATTTATTTACAGAATCGCGCATATCCGGAATTTCAAATGTTGAAATGAATCCGGAATTTGGGGCAAAACTTGGAGCGGCATTTGGCGCATCGTTGGGGATTGGCAGTAGTGTGGTAACAAGTTATGATGCAGATAATGTTTCAAGAATGATGAGTCGCTCACTGATTTGCGGTCTCTTATCTGCAGGATGTCACGTCAATGATTTGCGCGCAATGCCGATTCCGCTTGTGCGGCATGAACTTGCAACAGGTACGCAAAAAGCAGGTTTTCACGTTAGAAAATCGCCGCGTGATTTCAGGCAAACAGATATTATTTTTTTTGAACAAGGAGGAAAAGATTTATCAACGAAGAAAACAAAAAAAATTGAGCGAAATTTTTTCGGTGAAGATTTCCTTCGGGCAAGCGCTGATGAAGTAGGCACAATCAATTTTCCGGAACGAACGACGGAATCGTACCGTGCGCAATTTCTCAGTTCAATTGATGAAGAGTTTATTCAAAAGGAAAAAATGAAGATAGTCATTGATTATGCAAATGGCGTCGCATCATCGATTTTTCCTAATATTCTTGGCGCATTACAATGCGAGGTTGTAGCGCTGAATGCGTATCTTGATTCACAAAAATTTACACGTTCGTCCAAAGAGTTTCAGGATTCAGTAGATAATGTTGCAAATATTGTTACGTCATTGCATTACGATATCGGGTGCATTATTGATGCGGGAGCAGAAAAGATTTCGATAATTGATGAACTGGGGAATTATATATCGCCCGAACGCTTACTGACGTTGGTTACAAAATTATTTCTTCAAGTATATCCGAACACAACGTACATTGCTGTTCCTGTTGCATCATCAGCGGAAATAGATTTGGTTGCATTAGAATATGGCACGCGAGTAAAAAAGACACGAAACACACATCTTGCTATGATGGAAAGCGCGTGCGAACAGAATGTTGCATTTGTCGGAGGAACGCGAGGAGGATTTATTTTCACAGATTATTTTTTTGCGGTTGATGGAATGTTTTCATTTGCAAAAATATTAGAACTTCTTGCTAAAACGCACCAGCGATTAGGAGAGGTAGATAGCAACACCGTAAAGTTATATCAATCATATCGTTCGCTTGATTGTTCGTTGGATTACAAAGGTAAGTTATTGCGGTATCTTATGCAGGAAACAGAACATTGCCAACGCGAACTTATTGATGGTGTGAGGATTTTGTTCTCACAAAACAATACGCCTGGAAAGAATATTGTTATTCTTCCGGATAAAGAAGAATCGGTTTTTCATTTATACAGCGAAGCAGAAACACAGCACGAAGCCAATCAGTTGGTAGAAGAATATCAAAAGAAAATGCTTCGGTGGAGAACAATGTAGTTTAAAAATAAAACAATGGTATGAAAATTTCAGATGTTATAAACGAACACTTAGTTCAAACGAATTTTCCAGGGAAAACGAAGGATGAAATACTCGAAGGAATGATTGCGTTAGTTGCGAAATCGCCTAACGTAATGAATCGAGAAAAAGTACGGAATGCGATATTTGAGCGTGAAAAAATTATGTCCACCGGCGTTGGTAATTCGTTTGCCATTCCCCACGGAAAAACTGATGGCGTTTCAGATATTGCCGGCGCATTTGCCGTTACGGAACATCCTATAGATTATCAAGCGCTCGATTCGCAACCGGTGCAACTTGTTTTTCTTCTGTTGGGAAAAGAAGAAATGGTTGGACAACATATTAAATTACTCAGTCGTATTTCTCGTTTGATGAATCAAGAAGAATTTCGAGAACGATTATTGCGTGCAAAAACACCGAAAGAAATTCTTGACATTTTTAAGGAAGGCGAAGAACATTATCTCGATGGAAAGTAAATTCTGTTATGGCAAAAAAAAAAGAAGCAAAACTTCCAGAGTATCGAGTCTATTTTACCAGTGTTCGCGATGAAACTTCGCAAACGAATAAAACGCTTTTGACTGTTGAAACTACTCGTGTATTCCGAAGTTTCCAGTATGCGCTTACTGTGCGTGAACAAATTCTGGGAAATGCATTCCGTTTATTTATTGATGGCATTTCTGTAAAGCCACTAACTATTCCAAAAATCGGTTCTGCCGTTGTAGAACGCGAACTTCCCGCACTCAAAGGTGTGTGGGATTTTTATATTACGAATTTCCGCAAAGAGACATCGCATTTCCGTTTAAAATTTTCTAAAAAAGGTATTGAAATACTTCTACCTCCTACTAAGCGATTTCTCGAACTCGCTTTTGAATGAATCGGGTTACGCAAGCGATTGTTGTAACTTCTCTTCTTTGAATATCTAACATTATGTGTCCTAAACTTTTTGAATTTGGTCCGTTCACTCTTTATAGTTACGGCTTGATGGTTGCCATCGGTTTTTTTGTTGCAAATTATTTTTTTGTGAAAGAGTTACAACGAAAACTAATGAATGTTGCATTAGCCAATACGGTTACGATTCTTGCAATCGTGTTCGGTATTATTGGTGCAAAATTGTTATATGTTGTCGAAAACTTGGAATACACAAGTCTTGCACCTCTCGAAATGATTTTTTCTCCGTCGGGACTTACGTATTATGGAGGATTTTTCCTTGCAACAATTGCAATTTTCGTGTATGCAAGAAAGAAAAATTATTTCTTCCTTCAAATTGCAGATGCAATATCTCCTTCGTTGATACTTGGCTACGGAATTGCGCGTCTCGGCTGCCATTTTTCCGGTGATGGAGATTACGGTTTTCCCACAACACTACCGTGGGGAACCGATTATTCGAATGGTACATATCCTCCATCGTATGCGTTTAAAGATTTTCCAGAAGTTACACGTTTATTTTCCGATGGAGTTGTTCCCGATACTACGCTGTGTCATCCAACTCCGGTGTATGAATTGTTCGTATGTACGTTTCTTTTTTATGTGTTATGGAAAATGCGTAGCAAAGTTCCAGATACAGGGTTGCTGTTTTCGTACTATCTCATTTTTGCCGGTATTGAACGCTTTGCGATTGAGTTTCTACGCCTCAATAAACGCGTTGCGTTCGGATTGTCGGAAGCACAACTCATTTCGTTGTTCCTTATTGCTTTGGGGATTTACGTGAATTATGCTGTAAAAAAGAAAAATGCATTTTATCAACTCATCCATTATTAGTTCACCGCGATGATTCGTGTTCTTCTCGTTTCAAAAGAGAATTGTTCGCTATGTGATGAAGCGAAAGTGTTGCTGAAGAACATTCAGAAGAACATTTCATTTGAATATGTTGAAACAATACTCAACGAAAGCCACCCAAAATTTTTTGAATATCAATTTGCAGTTCCGCTTGTTTTCATCGGAGATGAAGAAGTATGCAGATTCAAAGCGGACGAGAATATAATTAAGTATAAGTTGTTACAACTTGTAAAAAAATAAATGAGGTGAGTATCGTAGCCAAACTTCTTGAAGCATTAGGTATCGCCATTCTTGCCGTGGGATATTTTTCTTTTCTTGCGGGTGCAGAACTAACAATTCTGTATTATGATTTCTTCATCGGCATCGGAGTATTTTTTGTTGGTCGTTATTTAGAAAAACGTATAAAAAAAACATCCTCCGATATTCACTAAATGGAATGAAATAAACGATGCATAAACAACGAATCACGAACAAGGAATTTATTTTTGGACGCAATCCGATTATCGAAGCACTACGTACACATACGCCGCTAGAAAAAATATTTTTGCTTCACGGCACACACGGCAATGCCATCGAACAAATTCGATTCCTTGCAAAGCAGCGCGGTATTGTATGTACGGAAATTTCGCACCATCGTTTGAAAGAACTTTCCGAGGGAGAAGAAACACAAGGTGTGATTGCATTGCGTTCTGCTAAACAATACATCGAAGTGGAAGACATTCTGAATATTGCAACAGAAAAAGGAGAGCAGCCATTCGTTCTTATCCTCGATGAAATCGAAGACCCTCACAACGTAGGTGCTATCATACGGACTGCGGAATGTTGTGGCGTTCATGGAATTATTGTTCCGAAACATAATTCTGCATCGCTGACTTCTACTGTTTCCAAATCTTCTGCCGGTGCGATTGAATACGTGAACATCGCAAAAGTAACGAACATTGTTTCAACAATTACAGAATTACAGGAACGTGGTATTTGGATTATCGGAACGGATGAAAAAGCGCCAAAAAAATTTTCCGATTACGATTTTTCTTCACCCGTTGCTATCGTTGTTGGTAACGAAGGCAAAGGAGTACGCAAATTGGTGAAAGAACATTGCGACGAATTGTTGCATATTCCGTTACAGGGAAAAATTTCATCTCTGAACGTTTCTGTTGCTGCGGGAATTATACTTTATGAAGTTGTTCGAAAAAGAAGAAACGCTCATCAGTAAAAGGAAAAAATTCCAAAGTTCAAATAAAATCCAAATACCAATACTTTAAAAAAAAAATTCGCGTTTTTCTTTTGGATTGTAGATTATAGAATTTCGTACAGAAAACGTTTCTTCTGCGAATGTGCTGAATGTTTGATGCTATTATATGTGCAAGCGTTGTGCCATAACTTTTTAGTCAATGCCTTAACGCTTTATTTTTGAAGCACAATCTTTTGAATTTGGATATTGGTTCCAGCAGTCAGATGTGTAAAATATATTCCGCTTTCGAGATGTCTGCCATCAAAAACATAAGTATGTACACCCTTGAAGACGAATTTGTTGTTAAGAAGTGTGGCAACTTCTTCTCCGAGAATATTAAATACTTTCAAAGTTACAACGGAATTTTGCGTAGCAATAAAGGAGAGTGTTGTTTGCGGATTGAACGGATTCGGATAATTTTGAAGTAATTGGAAAATATTTTCTACGATTTCGGTTTCGTTTACACCTACAATCGGAAAATGAAAGTTCCAAATTATACTAAAAGGTCCCCAGCCATCGTTATTTTTTGCTTTCACTCTCCAATAATAATTTTGATTTGTTAACTCAATAGTTTTAATAGTATCAGAAATAGTACTGTCTATTATCGAATTGGAAAATGCAGAGTCGGTTGAATATTCGAGCCAATACGAAGAAACCGATGGAGTACTTGCTCGCCACGTGAATGTAACAAGTGAATCAGTTACAAGTGAACGATTTGCAGGAGAAACAAGTAGCACTTGATTGGGCGTCGTAGGAGCAATCGTGCAAATATATGTACCTGTTTGTCTGTCGGAAATAATTGCTTTGCCGCTTTCAAATGCATAAATCCCCCATGCTCCATTATATCCTCCATCGGCACCCGGATAACTATCATAGGTTCCAACGGTTGTAATATTCGTTGGGTCGGAAATATCAGCAATAACAAGTCCTTGGGTGTACCACGATATATAAGCATACTTTCCCCGTATCATAACGTTATGAACAATTGCTGCAGGATTCGGAGTATATTCATCAGTCATTGAGTAAGCAGGAAGATTGGTAATATCCCATGCTTTTAATGTTTTTGCAGTTTGTCCTATTTCATCAGTGCTGAATAAATATCGTCCATCATCGGTCGTCCAAACATTATGAGTACCTGCGTTTGGATATTGAATAGTTGCAAAATGATTCGGATTCGCTTTATTATGTACGTCAACAATATAAATTCCTGTTCCATAAATTGCCGCCGCAAACAGTGTATCATTGCGAGCAAATGCATCGTGAATATATTCCGGTTGATATTCGCCAACGTATTGTGGATTGATAGGGTCAGCAAGCGAAAACATAATAACACCGGAGTTTCCCCAATTCTGACTTCCAAGCAAATACATTATTCCGTTTTCATCAATGAAAATTTCGTGTGAGCGTCTGATGTTATCTCCATTTCGATTGTAGTTAAATCGCTTCACAAGCATTGCTGTGTCCGGTAATTGCGAGAGGTCAATGATATGAACACCGGAATCTGCACCGGGGCTTGCATCAACAACGACATAAGCATAATGACTCCACGTTTTCGCTTCTCGCCATCCGCTCGAAGGTCCCGCAATGAAAGCGACTTCTTTTACCGAATCAGAATTTGTAACATCGATGATTGAAGTTCCATTGATGCATCCGATGATGCCATATTCCCGATTGTCAACCGGATTTGTCCATCCCCAGCAACCGCTGTAAAATGTGTTGTTGCCTCCGTGTCGTTTATCGAGGTGTGCAAATAATTCAACTCTTCCCGATGCTTGTGAGTAAAGGTTGTTTTGTGCTGCAATGAGTATTACTATAGTTAAGAGAAATGATTTCATAGAAAGTAATTAGTGCATTGATATAAAAAATTTGAATACAAAAACGGAAAAAAATACGTGTGTACAAACAGATTGCCCAAATATTTTTCCCTATATTTCCAAGCAAAATTTTCTAATCAATTTTATTTTTCGCTATGACAATTACATCTTTACTCTTGTTATTTGCAGTCTTTATTCGTTTTTCGTGTGGCGGACTTTCGGAAAAGGAACCACAATCTAAAACTGAAACAAGCGAAATTACCCAAACTCAAACATCTACTACAATGAACGCAACAAAATTTCCCGGAATTCCTACATCAATCGCTCCTGTTACTACCTCATCAGGTTTACAATATATTGATATAAATGAAGGAACGGGAGCAATGCCTATAAAGGGACAAACTATTACGGTACACTATTCCGGATATTTACTTGATGGAACTCGTTTCGATAGCAGTGTTGAGCGTAATGAACCATTTCAAACTGCAATTGGTGTCGGGCAAGTAATTAAAGGTTGGGATGAAGGAATGTTGAGTATGAAAGTGGGCGGAAAACGAAAACTCATTATTCCTTTTGACCTTGCGTACGGTGAACGAGGTTATCCCGGTGTTATTCCTCCAAAAGCAACGCTGGTGTTTGATGTGGAATTACTTTCTGTAAATTAATTTTAAGTTTCATTTTTGACTAACATAAACCCGTTTTCTCAAGTTGTTGGAACGGGTTTTTTATTTAATGAATAACGAGCAATATCGAATTAAGAATGAAAATAAAGTATCGGGTTTTTATTCTCAATTTCTAAATTCTAATTGAAAACCATGCAACATTTCGACGTGATCATAATCGGTTCCGGTCCTGCCGGCGAAAAAGCAGCAGCTCAAGCGGCATATATTGGTAAGAAAGTTCTTATCATTGAAAAAGAACCTGTTGTCGGCGGAGCAATGGTGAACACAGGGACATTGCCAAGTAAAACGTTACGCGAAACTTCACTGTTCTTTTCCGGGAAAAAACAGCGAGGAATGTACGGCGTTGAGTTTCATTTAGGAAAACAAATTACCGTGCAGGATTTGATGTTTCGCAAAAACTATATCATCAAAAAGGAAATTGAGAAGATAAATGAAAACCTTGCAAAGCATAAAGTTGTACAAGTACACGGCACTGCATTTTTCATTGATGAGCACACAATCGGAATTGAGGAAAGCGGAGAAAAATTTTCTGCTGGTTTTATTTTAATCGCGGTTGGCTCGTATCCATTTCGGCCGAAAACAATTCCGTTTGAGTATGAACAAGTCTACGACAGTGATGAAATTCTGCAAATGGTTGACATACCGAAATCAATGGTAATTATCGGCGCTGGTGTAATTGGCTGCGAATATGCGTGTATGTTTGCCGCGCTCGGTATTGAAGTTTCGCTCGTTGACCCGAAAGATGTTGTGCTTCCGTTTCTTGATGGTGAAATCTCAAAATTGCTTGTCGAAGAAATGAAAGAACTCGGTGTGAAATTTATTTTCAACGATTCGGTTGAGAAAGTAGAAATGAAGAACGGAGCGTGCGAAACGTATTTGAAAAGCGGAAACGTTTTAGTTACGGAAACACATTTATACGCCGCAGGTCGTTCGGGAAATATTGGAAAACTCAAGTTAGAAAATATCGGACTTGCAGCAAACAATCGCGGACAACTTGAAGTGAATGAAAATTATCAAACAAAGATTCCGCACATTTACGCTGCCGGCGATGTGATTGGTTTTCCTTCGCTCGCTTCGACATCGATGGAACAAGGCCGCGTTGCAATGTGTCACGCTTTCGATTTCAAATATAAAGACAGGATAGCGGCGTTGCTTCCGTACGGCATTTACACGATTCCCGAAGTTTCTATGGTGGGAATGACGGAGGATGAAGCGAAGAAAAAAAACATCGAGTATGAAGTAGGCAAATCACACTACGCTGATAATCCGCGCGGACAAATAATCGGGAACGAACGTGGATTGCTCAAACTCGTATTTGCAAAAGCGGATAAAAAACTTCTCGGTGTGCACGTTATTGGCGATAATGCTTCGGAGATTGTGCATATCGGAATGATGACGCTCTATTTCGGTGGAACGATTGATGCGTTTATCAGCAGCGTGTTCAACTATCCTACGCTTTCAGATATTTACAAATACGCAACGTACGATGGACTTGGAAATTTGAGTGGGAAGAAGATTAGGAAATGAA
>VGWC01000060.1 GCA_016873775.1 Ignavibacteria bacterium
TTCAATCCGTTCGGAAGTTCCGCGCGTTGAATTGTTGGAAGCGAAATCGCAGAAAGTTGTCCCGGTTTCGGTTGAATAGTACGGTCGAGTTGTGTGAATGCGGTTGATGTCATTAACAAAATTGTTAGGAGTTGTGTGAAAAATTGTTTCATTGGAAAACAAAAATTATTTATCGCGTTCATCCGGTTCAACATTCGGAACACGTTTCAAAGCGTTCTTGAACTTTGATTTACTTGCGCGTTTACTTCGTTTCTGAATGTGTTCTTCAGTTAGCAAAGTGGAAATTTTTTCTTCGTTAGAATCAGATTTATTATTCATTTCTTTTTCAAGGAATATTATACAACGGTTTCTTTTAAATATTTTTCGATTCGGTCTTTGTTGGAAAACAAACTAGAGTACTGTTTTTCACACACATCGCTAAACCGTGCAAGTACTTTTCTATTTACAACTTCTTGGTCTTCAAAAATAGCAAGAGAGCGAAATTGCAATCCCCATTTTTCATACTGCAATATACTTATAGTGGAATCCCGGCATTTATCATCGTTAGCAACCGCAAAAATAAATAAGGGCTTTTCCATTTTGTTTATTCGACAATCAACAGGATATTTTGCATCGGGGTCGTGTAGAGAATCGTTGTAATTAAATTTTAATCGCTCTTGAGGAATCTTTTGTTCAACAAAACTTTTAAAATCTTCCCAAAAAGTTGACTTTACACGTTCTCTATTCAAATATGTAATGTCGGTGATTTTAGACAGTCCTTGTATAAAATTATAAAAAATATTTCCAAGGTTCTCTTCTTCTAATTCTGCAGAAAGAATTCCTCTTTGTTCTTTGATACCAAAATTTGACAAAGTGTTAGAAATAATTTTTGCTCGGTTTCCATTTTCAAGAGAGTCTGTGTCCATTTCGTAGCTTAGATGCATATAAGTATGTCCCTCATCCGAAAGCATCCAATGTTTGTCTATTTTTTTGAGAACAATCGCAAAAGAATCTCCATCATCAAATTGGAATGGAGTAAATACTCGATATCGGTCAACACCTTCAGAAAAAAATCGTATTTCTTTACAAACTTTTTCTTTGAATTCTTTTTCTACATGCTGTAGTTCCATTGTTATAACTGAAGTTTGATTTGTGTGGATATTGGCATAATTATATTGCAGTCTTGAATTCAACAATTCTGCTTTACTTAAAACCTTATCGTATCTCTCAAAAATAATTTGAGTTGATATTTGGACTTTCTTTGAAAGTATGCGAAAAGTTCGCATAAACTTAAATTCTCTTTCTTTTTAAATAAAATATGGCTGTGAATTTTTTTAAAAGCGAAGGAGTGCTCCTTAAAAATATCAAAAACATCTTCGGGTGCATGATGGGCTTCTTTATCTGCCCACCCATGAATTTCCATTAGAAAACGGACATTAGTTTGTTGAAGAAGTTTTTGCGATCCGTTGATTACGCGGTATTCGCCCCCTTCCACATCTATTTTTATAAAATCCGGAATTGTTGAATTTAGTAGCGAATCTAAGGTGATGCAGTTGACTGTTATTTCCTCCCAGTCAGGAGTTTTAGCATCATGAATTTCTCGGGTGAAAAGTCCTCCGCTTATATTGGAATTAGAAATAAAAAATTTGGTTTTTCCAATAGTATCGCTAACTGCGGCATAAATTACTTCAATTTTATTGGTTGATTCTTTTTCCCATTTTGCCGCCTGTTCCGACAATCTTTTATAGCGAACTGGGTCGGCTTCAATGGAAATAATTTTTCCATTTTGAATAAATTTGTTGGCATAGTAAGTATATTGCCCTAAACTGGCACCCACATCAATAAATGTTTTTACTCCAGAGAGCAGTTGTTGAAGCGATTGGATTTCTTTTTGTTCGTGAGAATGTTCCCCGAAATATTGTTCTTCAAGGATTTTGTAAATTTCTTCTGGTTTCATTTTTTATTTTAATGGATAAATTTTTAGGCAAAGATAGATTTTACTTACACAATAATCAAAACAATTTTACCTTTGCTAAAGCAATAAAAGTCAATCCATTATTTCCCATTTCTTCATTTATAGATGCTGAAATTCTATTTTAATAAACTGTTCCATTCTCCCACCTTGAACACTTGGGCGAGTTTTGCCGCCAAATCATTAAGTTTAGTTATTGTTTCCCAATCTAACGTTTCTTTTACTTTTGAAGGAAATAACACAAACGAACTATCTGGCTCTTTTAAATCTAACTTTATGACACCTATGCCAAACGAAGAACTTAATCTTTTCAGTTCATTTAAGAATTCTGGATTTTCCAGTATCTCGGCTGCGGTGGCGTTGCAGGATTTGAAAGATTGGAACAGATTGAAAAAACGCTTCTCGTAAATTATCAAAACTTAGTTTCTTCTTCAATTCAAAAGAAAAAATTTGAAGTGCGATATTTCCTACCGAAGAACTAAGTTTAAATACTTCTGGGTTTTTCCATTCTTCAGTTGGAAATCTACAACCTACTATATCTGGATGTTGCCATTCTCCAAACTCCTTTTTGCGGAAGTACTATGATTTGTTTTGCAGTAACAATTCAAATACAAACTGGCTTTCTTCTTTGTTTTCATTTATATCTTTATAGATTAAAGCAGATAGCGTCGCAATAGGAGTTTTTCCTTCGCTTCCAAGTTCTTTATCGTACCCTTTTTGTATGCGACATCCCAAATCTCATCAGCGGAAAGTGCCTTTTTAGTTTCTTTCAAAACTTTCAGAATTAATTGCTCAAAAGTTAGTGCCATAAAATTATTTGGAAAGGTTTAATTATATGAAATCATTTGCCTTAATCGAATAGTAATTTTTATTAAGTTCTTTTTCTTCAATTTCATAATCTTCTTCAGCTAATTCAGTGTCTATTTCATTAGAAAGTTTTTGAATTTCTTCTTTGCACTTTTCAACGCTATCAAATATTCCAATACTTTGATCGTACACTCGCGTATCTGGATTATATAAATAAATGTTATAGAGTTTCATTGCATATGGGCTTAATCTTGTGGTTATAATATCAATTTTTTTTTCTAACAGATTATTATTTCGCTTGCAATTCCAGTTTCCCTTTCGGAACAATACTCAACACAACGCGTTTATTCATATCGAGATATTTTTTTGTAGCGTTTTGAATGTCGTTTGCCGTTGTCGTTTCGTAGCGTTGTAAATCTTCGTTGAATCGTCCGGGATTTCCGAAAAATGTATTGTAGAAATTGAGTTTATCCGTTTTACTTCCAAATCCGCCGACGTTTTGCAATCCGTAAATAAAACTCGCGCGAATACTATTTTTTGAACGTTGCAATTCTCTTGCTTCAATTCCTTCGCGTTTTATTTTTTCGAGTTCGATGTTCACCGCTTGTTCCATTTCTGAAAGCGTATATCCTTCTTTCGCCGTTACAATAATTCCGAAATCTCCCGAAAGCGCATTGCCATCTTGAAACGCGGAAACATCTTGCGCAATTTGTTTTTCATACACAAGCGATTTATACAAGCGCGAATTTTTTCCGCTCGATAAAATATCGGAAAGCAACGCAAGAGACGCATCGTCGTTTTCGTACATCGAAGTCGAAAGCCAAAACATATACAAACGCGGAAGCTGCACGTTGTCTTCAAGCACCATTCGCTTGGTTTCATTGAGCGAAACGTTAGTTGGTTGCGGTCGAGGAATTTCTTTTCCGCGCGGAATACTTCCAAAATATTTTTCGACAAGTTGTTTTGTTTTCGCAATGTCAATATCGCCGCCAATCACGAGACTTGCATTATTCGGCGCATAATAAATTCGGAAAAAATCTTTCACATCATCGAGCGACGCGGCGGTTAAATCTTCTTGCGAACCAATAGGAAGCCAATTGTACGGAACTCCCTGCGGATACAATGCATCGAACAATTTCATCCACGACATTCCATACGGCTGATTTTCGTACGATTGTCTGCGTTCATTTTTTACAACATCACGTTGCAAATCTAATCTATCCTGCGTAATTCCGGGAAGCAAAAATCCCATTCTGTCGGATTCGAGCCACAGCACCGGTTCCAAATTATTCGACGGAACAACTGACCAATAATTCGTTGCATCAAAACCTGTTGAGCCGTTATTTTGTCCGCCGGAACCATCAACGATTTGGTCGTATTGTCCATCGCGTACGTTTTCGCTTCCTTCAAACATCAAATGCTCGAACAAATGCGCAAATCCCGTGCGACCGAGTTTTTCATTTGCGCCTCCGACGTGATACCAAATATTCACTGACACAATCGGAACCGTGTGGTCTTCGTGCAAAACAACTTGCAAGCCGTTTGCGAGTTCATATTTTTCAAAAGGAATGTTGAGACTTGTCCCGAACTGGTTTCGGGATTGGGAAATGGAATTGGACATTGTTCCGAGTAAAAGAAAAATTGTGAGAAAAAAGAATTTCATTATTATTTTTTGTGAACTATATTCTAATCTGTAATAGAACACTGATGACACGAATTAGACTGATATTCACTGATTTTATCCGTTTAAATCTGTTGCATCTGCGTTATCTGTGTTCTATTTACTAATTCAAAAGAAAAATTATTTATACTCCCTCAAAAACTCCAACCGCTTTTGCAATTTCTTTTTCGGAATGAGGAGTTTATCTTTTCCGAACACAGCATCTTCCATTTTATCGAAGACAAGTTCGTATTCATCGCTCATTACGATTGCTTCTTCGGGACACGCTTCTTCGCAAAAGCCACAGAATATACAGCGCAGCATATTGATTTCAAACTTGACGGGATAACGCTCTTTATCGTATTGCGGCGTTTCGCTTGCTTGCACTTCGATTGCTAATGCGGGACACACGCGTGCGCACAAACCACACGCAACGCAACGCTCGGTTCCGTTTTCTTCCTGCACGAGAACAGGTCTTCCGCGAAATGATGGCGGCGGAGTCCATCGTTCTTCGGGATATTGGCGCGTAAATTTTTTCCCGAACATTTTTCCAAACGTAAGCACTAATCCTTTTGCGATTTCGGGAATGTATGTACGCTGCAAGAAAGAAAGATTCTCGCGGCGAATTTGCGGTGTAAGTTTTTGTCCGTTGTTATTCATAAAAAAGTAATTTGTAATTCGTCATTAATAATTTGTAAATCGAGAACTACAAATTGAATGCGTTCCGAAACGCTTCATTGTAAAATTTCTGAAAATTGAATTGTCGTTGTGTTCATAGTTATATGCTATGAAAATCCGCGACTAATATAATGCGTTTTGACGAAGAAAGAAACTTTTGAATCTCACTTCAATGTCATTGTCTTCGATTTTGCGTGAAGTGCAGATTTTCTCACGCGCCATTCTACTGGTGTAAATTTTGAATCAAGTAACCATTCAAAAACTTGAAATGATTTTGATTTTGTAATTTGCAACGTTGTATTCTCTTTCGAGCAATTCCACGTTTGTGTTTCGCCGGAAAGTGCAACGGCAATATGCTGGCGTTGTCCGTATTTCCGTGTAATGAATACTCTTGCACGTTTTCAATTTCCGCAATGTATTTAATGCTGTTCAATTCTGCTATGCTTCCTGCAAAGTTTTAATGTCAATTTTTTTTATTTGCATTAACGCTTTCATCGCATGCTGACTTATTTCAAAATCAGTATTGTTCATCAATTCTCCCAACGCATCGTGATTTGTTTCCACCTTCTGTAAGTCTGTTCCAAAAAATAATCCACGTCATCTTCTCCGTAACGTGCAACATTCAAGATTTTTGAATCTTTGAATATGGACGTATAAAAATTTACTGCTGCTTCAGCATTATTGCCGAACCCAAGAAATGGTGTTATTTTTTGGTGATGCATAAGTTAGTATTTGAAATTTGACTAACGAATTGTTGAAATTATTGAGTCCAAAAATACTTCTCTCTCCGATAAAGAAAAAACCGAAACGTTGAAAGCGCTAATAATCTTTGTGTCAATGCATCTCCTGTAAGAAATTAATTGTTCGGTGAAATTCTGTTCATTCTTTGTGAACATATCACGGAAACATAAATCGAATGTTCATTCTTTTTCACAATTTCACTTTTTGTTTATTTACTTCATTCATATTTTTTTGCAAATTTTTTACCTATGAATCCCAACAATCTCACAACCAAAGCAACTGAAGTAATGCACGAAGCGCAGAGTATTGCGACGGAATATTCTCATCAGGCAATTACGCCGTTGCATTTACTTGTTTCACTCGTCGAACAAAAAGATGGATTGATTCCGTCGCTGTTACAGAAATTAGAAATCGAGCCCGATGAAATTTCTTCCCTTACGAAAAAAGAATTGAAAAAACTTCCGCAGGTTTCCGGTGCAATGGGACAATATGCTTCCAACGAATTGCAGCAAGTATTGAACAAAGCAGAAAAAGAAGCGGAAAAATTCCGCGACGAATTCATCAGTACGGAACATTTGTTTCTTGCAATGCTTGAACAAAAAGACGTGAAGAAAATTCTCAACGTGAAATACGACGATGTGTTGAAGGGATTGCAAACATTGCGCGGAACGCAACGCATCACCGACCAGGAACCGGAAAGCAAATACAACGTTCTCGAAAAATATACGGTTGATTTCACACAAAAGGCGCGCGCCGGCGATATTGACCCGGTGATTGGACGCGATGATGAGATTCGCCGCATACTGCAAATTCTTTCACGCCGTACGAAAAACAATCCCGTGCTTGTCGGAGAACCGGGAACGGGAAAGACTGCAATCGTCGAAGGACTTGCAAAAAAAATTGTTGATGGCGATGTTCCAGAAACAATAAAAAACAAACGACTTCTTTCTCTCGATTTGGGCGCGATGATTGCAGGAACAAAATACCGCGGTGAGTTTGAAGACAGATTAAAAGCATTGTTGAAAGAAATTGAAAGTTCCGATGGAGAAATAATTTTATTTATTGATGAGTTGCATACAATTGTTGGCGCCGGTGCAGCAGAAGGTGCGATGGATGCAGGAAACTTACTGAAGCCTGCGCTCGCTCGTGGAAAACTGCGAACAATCGGCGCAACAACACTGAAAGAATATCGCAAGTACGTGGAAAAAGATGCCGCGCTCGAACGCCGCTTTCAACCCGTGCAAGTGGAAGAGCCAACGATAGACGATGCAATTTCTATTCTTCGCGGCATTAAAGAAAAATACGAAGTGCATCATGGCGTAAAAATCCGGGATAATGCAATCGTTGCCGCTGTTACACTCTCCGCGCGTTATATTTCCGACAGATTTCTTCCCGACAAAGCGATTGATTTGATGGATGAAGCCGCGTCCGTTCTTCGCATTGAAATTGACAGCAAGCCGACGGAGATTGATAAACTTCATCGCCGCATAAAGCAACTTGAAATAGAGCGCGAAGCATTGAAGAAAGAAAACGATGAGCCATCGAAAAAACGATTGGATGTTATTGAGAAAGAACTTGCAGAGTTGCAGGAAGAAAACAAACAATTTGAACTGAAATGGCAAACGGAAAAAAATTTCATCGAGCAAATAAAATTTTTCAGCAAAGAAATTGACCAACTGAAATTGGAAGAGCAGCAATCTGAACGTTTGCAGGATTTACAGCGCGTTGCGGAAATTCGGTACGGATTAATTCCTGCGCACGAAAAAAAAATAAAAGACGTGCAAACAAAACTTGCGGCGATTCAAAAAGAACATAAAATTCTCAACGAAGAAGTAACCGAAGAAGACATTGCAAAAATTGTTTCGAAGTGGACAGGAATTCCCGTAACAAAAATGCTCGCGGAAGAAACGCTGAAACTTTCTCGGATGGAATCGGAACTTACGAAACGTGTTGTGGGACAGCGGGAAGCGATTCGCGCTGTTGCCAATGCTGTGCGAAGAAGTCGCGCGGGAATTCAGGAAGAAGGAAAACCAATGGGCTCGTTTATTTTTCTCGGACCGACAGGTGTGGGAAAAACCGAACTCGCAAAAGCGCTGGCGTTATTTCTCTTCAACGACGAAAAAATGTTGGTGCGCATTGATATGAGCGAGTATATGGAAAAGCATTCGGTTGCGAGATTGATTGGTGCGCCGCCGGGATATGTCGGTTACGACGAAGGTGGACAACTTACCGAAGCCGTGCGTCGTCATCCGTACACGGTTGTGTTGTTTGACGAAATTGAAAAAGCGCACAGCGATGTTTTCAACGTGTTGCTGCAAGTGCTGGACGACGGACGACTCACAGATGCAAAAGGCAGAACGGTGGATTTCAAAAACACGCTGATACTTATGACGTCGAATTTGGGAAGCAGCGAGATTGCGAAGTTTGCGAATGAGAGAAGAAAACAGGAAGAAGAAGTGCAGAAAATTTTACGCACAACATTTCGCCCGGAATTTTTGAACCGCATTGACGACACGATTATCTTCCAGCATTTGACGGAAGAAGAAATTGCGGAGATTGTAACGCTGCAATTGAAACGCGTTGCAGAACGTTTGGCAAAGAAAAATATTTCGCTCGAATTTACGGATGCTGTTGCGCGGTACATTGCAAAAGCGGGCTACGATAAAGTGTTTGGCGCGCGACCGCTCAAACGTTTAATCCAAAACGAAATCCTCGATGAACTTTCTCTGCAAATCGTCGAAGGAAAAATTGCAGAAGGAGATGCGGTGAAGATTGATTATGGAATGGATGGAATAGCGATTGGAAAAAAGTAAATCAAAATAAAAGTTCAAGTTTTTTCTAAAAGTTTTTCCACCACATCATACGGCGTACGCAGATGAGAAAGAACAGAAGCAATTTCTTTTTTCAAAATTTCTTCTCGCGTTGTGTTCCAAAAGTTTTGGTGAAGTTGTTCAGTAACGAGTTCACGGATACGTTCTTCAATGCGCTCGCTTCGTTTTTTGGTGAGTTCGTTTGTTCGTTCAAGCGATGTTCTGTGTTTCGTTATCATCTCCGCTACTTTGTCAATTCCTTTTCCTTCATTCGCAACAGCAGAAATAACATCGGGAATCCACGTTGTTTCCGTGTGTTGCGCATAACGTGTTGCCAGTCCGAGAACAGTTTTTATAGACATCACCGCTTGTTCCGCCCCCGGTCTATCGGATTTATTCAGCACAAAAAAATCTGCAATCTCCATCAATCCCGCTTTCATCGCTTGAATAGAATCGCCGCTTTCGGGAACAAGCACGACAATTGTAGTATCCGCCGCGCTTACGATATCAAGTTCCGATTGTCCAACACCGACTGTTTCGAGTAAAATAATTTCAAATCCCGCTGCATCAAAAACATCAGCAGTTTCTTTCGTTTTTTTTGAAAGCCCGCCAAGCGAACCACGCGATGCCATCGAACGAATAAAAACATTTGCTTCCATTTCCACATCCGTCATTCGCACTCTATCGCCGAGTAACGCGCCGCCCGTGAAAGGACTAGTTGGGTCAACGGCGATGATAGCAACTTTTTTATTTTGTTGTGAATAGTGAAGCGCGAGTTTATTCGTAATCGTGCTTTTACCAGCACCGGGAGGACCTGTAATTCCGATGCGATATGCGTTTCCGGTTTTTGGGAAGAGCGTGCGAAGAAGTTCCAACGCATTCGGCGATTCATTTTCGACAAGAGAAATTCCACGCGCGATTGCTCTGCGTTCACCGAGGAGTATTTGTTCGGAAAGTTGTGATACTTCCATCGCAGTCAGTTGAAAAGCACCAAAGAACAAATAGCAAATGACAAATAAATTTCAAAGACAAAATTCCAATATTTGGTTTTGAAATTTGGAAATTGAATTTTGGATTTTATTTGTAATTTGAAATTTGACATTTGGAATTTAAATAAGTAGAATGGCAATCATTATCGTGTGCTCCTAAAATATTCCACCGTACGTTTCAATCCTTCTTCAAGATTTACTTTTTGTTTCCAACCAAGTGCAGAAGAAATTTCTATTGTTGAAAGAACGCTGCGTTTTTGTTCTCCCGCTTTTGCTTCGCCGTGTTTCTCGGTTGCGTTGGAATTGCAAAGTTTTCTGATTGTGTGAAATAATTCATTCACATTCGTTTCAATTCCCGTTCCGATGTTGTATTCGGTTGAAACATTATCGTTCAACGCGAGAAGATTTGCTTGCACAACATCTTCCACAAAAACATAATCGCGCGTTTGCATTCCATCGCCGTTGATAATTGGTTGTTCACCGTTCAACATTTTCGACGCGAAGATTGCAACAACACCTGCTTCTCCCATCGTGCTTTGTCGCGGGCCATACACATTTGCGTATCGAAGCGCTGTGTAGTTCAAACCGAAAACTTCTTTGTAGTAGAATAAATATTTTTCTGTTGTGAGTTTTGCAATACCATACGGAGAAAGCGGTCGTTGCGGATGTTGTTCATCGGCGGGAAAATAATCCTGCTCGCCGTAAATTGCGCCACCGGTAGAAGCGAAAATAAATTTCTTCACGCTGTATTCTTTGCAACATTCGAGTAAATTTATTCCGCCAAGAATATTTATTTCTGCATCAAACGTTGGATTCGCAACAGATTTCCTCACGTCCATTTGCGCCGCGTGATGATTCACAACATCAGGACGAAATTCCGCAAACACGCTTTGCAATTCTTCCGAGCGAATATCTATGTTGAAAAATGTTGCTTTCGGATTTACGTTACGCTCGAATCCTGTCGAAAGATTATCAACGATTGCAACATTATGCCCCACGTTAATGTATGCATCAACAATATGCGAAGCGATGAATCCTGCACCGCCGGTTATGAGTATTTTCATATTACACTGGAATTAAAAAACCAAAAATTCTTGACAAATCACTTGTTAATTTTTCTCTCTCAAATTGCTGCAAAAAAACTTCATCGGGCTTTGGAAAAGAATTTGTTTCATACAACTGATATAATTTGTATAACGTTGTTGCCATCATCTCTGAATCGTTGGGAGCAACAAGAAATCCCATTCCCGAATCTTCAATCGTTTGTTTCAAAAATCCATTCGGAATGCATGCAAGAATCGGTTTTCGCGTTCCCAGATATTCATACAGTTTTCCCGGTGATTGCACATCGTTGTCAACAGCAAGAAAAACTATGTCGCCATTACATAATCTCTTCACACACTCGTGATGATTCAAATATCCGCTGAACGAAATAATATTGTGCAACTGCATTTTTTCCACAAGTTTTTTTTCATCGCCACGTATTTTTCCGATAAACTCTACTTTTATTTTTTCTCGCAACTTCGGATGCGCCACAAAAAATTTATTCAATCCCCGCAACAATGTTAGCGGCGAACGACCACCGTAAAACGCTCCCGCATGGACAATTTTCAATATGCCATCGTGATGATGTTTTTGATGAAAGGAATAATCTTCCGCATCAAATCCCTGGGAAAGAATCTGCACATCTTGATAATGAAGAAAATGGTGCTTCTTTAAAATCAACTCCTTTACTCGACGGTTGGTTGTAAGAATTTTTGATGCTTTCCTCAACACTTTTTTTTCCATCTTCATATTCAAATAACGATGCAGCGGCGTGGGAAAATATTTAAACGGATTGTTCAACCACGAATCGCGATAATCCACAATGAGCGGAACATTGAATTCTTTTTGCAGTTCGTGCCCAATTAAAAAATCTGTCCACGGAGGAGCAGTTGCAAACACGAGTTCAATTTTTTTCTGCCGAAAAATTTCGCGCGCTACATTCAACGCTTTTCGTTTCCACAAAACTTTATTGTCGGGAATAAAAAAACAATCGCTTGCAAACTGAAACGTTTTTCGTACAAACTCGCTCGGCATTTCCACCGTTCCTTTTTTTCGGAACACCCAATTCGGGTCAAGCGAACCAACGCGAACAATTTCAATTTCTTTACCGTTGATTTCTTCGAGCAAACTTTCGTCTTGCGCAAAATATCCCGTCGGCGTAACAGTGAGAACCGTTGGCTTCCATCCGAATTGCGGAAGATATTTTACAAACTTCAACGTTCGCTGCACACCGCTCATGCCCATCGGCGGAAAGTAATAGGCGATAACTAATATGTCTCGGAGTTCCATTGTCAATGCAAAATGTAAAATGTAAAATGTAAAATGGGAAATTGAAAATGTTTTTCTTTTTTCATTTTTCGTTTTGCATTTATATCGTAATCAGTTCTTTCTTCGATTGTGTCAACACTTCACATCCGTCATTTTTCACAACGACAACATCTTCAATTCGTACTCCGCACAAATTTGGAATGTAAATTCCCGGTTCAATGGTAATCGCCATTCCCGTTTGCAACACCGCTTCGCTTGTTGTTGAAAGTTTGGGCCATTCGTGAATTTGCAAACCAACGCCATGTCCCAGCGAATGATTGAAAAATTTTCCATAACCTTTTTTGCGAATATATTCACGCGCAACGTTATCAATCGCTTTTGCTTGTTTTCCACTTTTCACTGCATCAATTGAAAACTGCTGAGCATCTTTTACAACCTGATACACGTTCTTTATTTCGCGCGAAATTTTCCCTGTCGAAATTGTGCGCGTCATATCGGAATGATAACCGTTCACCACCGTTCCGAAATCAAGCACGAGCATTTCGCCATGTTTGATTTTCTTGTGCGATGAACGAGCGTGCGGCAATGCTCCTCGCCAACCGCTTGCTACGATTGGTTCAAACGCATCTGTTTCTCCACCGTAAATTTTTTGCAAAAAAGAAATTTCTGCTGCGAGTTTATTTTCCGTCATTCCGATTTCGATGGCAGAAAGAATTTCAGTGAATACATTATCTGTAATTGAAATCGCTTTTTTAAGAGAATCAATTTCCGTTTCATCTTTTATAGAAACAAATTTTTCAAAAACGTTTTCAAGCGGAATAAATTTTGTGTGCGGAAACAGTTCAACGAGTTTTGAGTGTTCGGCGTACGAAAGCGTCTTTTTATCAAAGCCGATATTTTTTATTCCGCTCAATATTTTTTTCTCTTTGATAAACTCAATCAAATTATCGCGCGTGATGAAAACTTTCCAACCGTTGAGTTCTTGTTTTACTTGTTCTTTGTATCGTCCATCGGAGAAAAAAAGATTTGCGATATGTGATGTGCGATGTGCGTTTTTTAAAATGATTCCCAATCCGTACGAACCGGAAAAATTGGAAAAGTACCGAAGTTGCGGAAGAAACGAAACGAAAATTGCATCCACGTTTTGTGAATGCAATTCTTCTCGAAGATTTTTTATGCGTTGCGAAAAAATGTTCCCGTTCAATTCGTTGTATGTTATTCGTTATTCGTTATCTGTTAATTGTAAATCGGCTGTAGTCAGACGTTATTGGCCAGTTGAAATAGAAAAAATTCTAATAACAAATAACTGATAACCAATAACTTTTTCCTCAAACCTCAAATCCCAAACCTCAAACTATTATTCGAACGCTGCAATTCCCGTAATATCTTCACCGATAATCAGCGTGTGCATTTCGTGTGTTCCTTCGTAGGTAATCACCGATTCGAGGTTTGCCATGTGCCGCATCACGGGATATTCGTCGAGAATTCCGTTCGCGCCGAGAATCGAACGTGCAATGCGGCAAATTTCCAATGCGTGATGAATATTATTTCGCTTTGCAAACGAAACTTGCTGAAAGCGCATTGTCTTGTTGTCTTTCATTCGTCCGAGTTGCAAACACACGAGTTGCATTTTCGTAATTTCCGTAACCATATACACAAGTTTTTCCTGTGTCATTTGATACGACGCTATTGGTTTTCCAAATTGAATTCTTGATTTCGAATAATCGAGAGCGCATTCGTACGCCGCCATTGCCGCACCAATTCCGCCCCACGCAATTCCGTATCGCGCTTGCGTCAAACATCCAAGCGGACCTTTCAGTCCTTGAACATTCGGTAATAAATTTTCTTTTGGAATTTCGCAATGGTCGAACACTAATTCCGAAGTCACCGACGCGCGAAGAGAATGTTTGCCTTTCATTTCAGGCGCGGTAAAACCTTTCGTTCCTTTCTCGACAAGAAATCCGCGCACAACGCCGTTCAGTTTTGCCCACACAACAGCAACATCGGAAATCGTGCCGTTCGTAATCCACATCTTCGCGCCGTTCAATAAATATCCGCTCGAAGTTTCTTCCGCGCGTGTAATCATTCCGCCGGGATTAGAACCAAAATCCGGTTCCGTCAATCCGAAGCAACCGATTTTTTTTCCGCTTGCAAGTTGCGGAAGCCATTTCATTTTTTGTTCTTCGCTGCCGTACGCAAAAATCGGAAACATCACCAAACCACTTTGTACAGAAGCGAAACTTCGTATTCCGCTATCGCCGCGTTCAAGTTCTTGTGTCATCAATCCGTACGCGACATTGTTTAATTCCGAACCGCCGTATTTTTGTGGCAGCGTTGGACCGAACATTCCCAACTCCGCCATTTTCGGAACGAGTTCGAGCGGGAATTTTCCTTCGCGGCAATGTTTTTCAATAATCGGAAGAACGTTATCATCAA